>CAMMEG010000007.1 GCA_946495765.1 uncultured Eubacteriaceae bacterium | reverse complement strand
AACAAGGTAAAACAACTTATACATCTAATGCTGGACTTATAGAACTTAGAGAAGGAAAATCTAAATATATAGAAAATACAATAAATGGTAACTATTGTCCTAAAAATCAAATTTTAATTACTGTTGGTGCTAGTGAGGGTATAGACCTTGCTCTTAGAGCAGTAATATGCCCTCAAGATGAAGTATTAGTTGTAGAACCTTCTTTTGTTTCTTATAAACCTTGTATAGTTATGTGTGGAGGTATTCCTATTGTCATAAATACTAAAGCAGAAAATAATTTTAAACTAACCCCTGAAGATATTTTGCCAAAATTATCTAATAAAACAAAAGCTATTATTATATCTTATCCTAATAACCCTACTGGTGCTATTATGGAAGAAGAAGATTTAAGAAAAATAGCTAATGTGTTAAAAGATAAAAATATTTTAGTCATTAGTGATGAAATATACTCTGAACTTACTTATGAAGGTAAAACTCATAAATCAATAGCACAATTTGATGGTATGTATGAAAAAACAATAGTTTTAAATGGTTTTTCAAAGTCATTTGCTATGACTGGTTGGCGTTTAGGTTTTGCTCTTGGTTCTAAAGATATTATTGCCGCTATGACAAAAATCCATCAATATATTATAATGTGCGCTCCTACAATGAGCCAATATGCTGGGCTTGAAGCTTTATCTTCTTGTTTATCAAGTGTTGATAAAATGCGTAAAGAATACAATATGAGAAGAAAATTTATGTTAAATGGCTTTAAAGAAATAGGACTTGATTGTTTTGAGGCTTTGGGAGCTTTTTATCTGTTTCCATCTATAAAATCCACTGGTTTATCTTCTCAAGAGTTTTGTGAACGTCTTGTCTATGAACAAAAGGTAGCTGTCGTTCCTGGTACTGCCTTTGGTGAATGTGGCGAGGGCTTTATTAGATGTTCTTATGCCTATTCCATAGAAGAAATAAAAGAAGCCTTACTTCGTATAAAAAAATTTATAAAAAGTCTTAAGGATTAAATATGTATATTAAACAAATTTTTATTAATAAAAAAGATTTTTTAGATTTATTATTGTTAGCAGATGAAGAAGAAAAAATGATAGATAAATATATTGATAATAGCGATATGTTTTTGTTATTTGACAATTATTTAATAGGCAGTATAGTTATACATAAAATAAACGAAAAAACTTATGAAATTAAAAATTTAGCTATATATAAAAAATATCAAAATAAAGGATATGGTAAATCTTTAATAAATTTAGTCTTTAATAATCATTATAAAAAATGTGAGAGAATAATAGTTGGAACTGGAGATAGTCCTTTAACTTTGCCCTTTTATGAAAAATGTGGTTTTAAAATATATAATAAAATAGATAATTTCTTTTTAGATAATTATAATAAACCTATTTATGAAAATGGTGTTTTATTAAAAGATATGATTTATTTAGAAAAATATATAAGGAGAAATATATGAAGTCTTTAATTATTGCAGAAAAGCCTTCTGTAGCAAGAGATATAGCAAAAGTCCTAAAATGTATTAAAAAAGGTGATGGATATCTTTATAATGATACTTATATTATATCGTGGGCTATTGGTCACCTTGTTACCCTTTGCGAACCTGAAGAATATGATAAAAATTTAAAAAAATGGACTATAAATTCTTTACCTATTATCCCCCCTGAAATAAAAATTAAGGCTATAAAAAATACTCGTGAACAACTTAAAATATTAACCTCCCTTATAAATATGGATAGTGTAGAAGAACTTATATGTGCAACCGATAGTGGACGTGAAGGTGAACTTATTTTTAGATATATATATACCATAACTAAATGTAAAAAGCCATTTAAAAGACTTTGGATATCTAGCATGACTGATGATGCTATAAAAAATGGGTTTAATAATTTAAAAGATGGCAAAGATTATGATAATCTCTATTTTTCTGCAAAATGTAGGTCTGAGGCTGATTGGTTGGTTGGCATAAATGCTTCCAGAGCCTTTACATTAAAATTTAACACTCTATTATCAATTGGTCGTGTTCAAACCCCTACTCTAGCTATATTAGTAGAAAGACATAAAGAAATAGAAAAGTTTGATATAAGAGAATATTTTGAAATAGAAGTTTCATTTAAAACTTTTGAGAAAAGTAGTCAAATTTATAAAGCTACTTGGATAGATAAAAACCATGAAACTAAAATATTTGAAAAAGATAGTGCTAATGATATTTTAAAATATATAAATAATAAAAATGGTATTGTTAATAGTATAGAAAATGAAACAAAAAAACAACCCCCTCCCCTTTTATATGACCTTACAGAGCTACAAAGAGACTGTAACAAAAAATTTTCTTATTCTGCTCAAAAAACTTTATCTATTGCTCAAGATTTATATGAAAAGAGAAAACTTATTACATATCCTCGAACAGATAGTAGATATTTATCTGAAGATATGAAACCAAAACTTAAACCTATTTTAAATAAAATCAACTCTCTAGATAAATATAAATCATTTTTAGAATATGTATTATCATTAGATAATTTACCAATAACAAAACGTATTATAGACAATAGTAAAATAACAGACCATCACGCCATTATTCCTACAATAATTAATATAAATTTATCTTCATTATCACAAGAAGAAAAAAATGTTTATGACCTTATAGTAAGACGTTTTATAGCTGTATTTTATCCTAACTATATTTATAACATTACAAAAATTATAACAAAAATAGATGAACATTCTTTTATAACTAAAGGTACAACTATAATACAAGAAGGGTTTACAAAACTTAATCTTATAACTGAAAAAGAAAAAAAAGATGAAGATATTTTACCAAATGTATGTAAAAATCAAGAAGTTAGTAATGAAAAATCTAAAATTTTAAATAAAAAAACTAAACCTCCTAGTCCATACAATGAAGCTACACTACTATCTGCTATGGAAAATGCTGGTAGATTTGTAGAAAATGAAGACTTAAAAGAACAATTAAAAGAATCTGGATTAGGTACACCTGCCACAAGAGCCTCTATTATAGAACGTTTACTACAAGTTGGATACGTAGAAAGAAAAGGTAAAGCTCTTATACCTACAAAAAAAGGTATTCAACTTATAGAAGTTGTACCAAAAGAGCTAAAATCTCCAGAAACAACAGGTAAATGGGAAAAAGGCTTATCATCTATATCTAAAGGTAATATGCAGTCAAAAATGTTTATGGATAGTATAGTAAGATATGTAAATTTTCTAGTAGACTATGCTAAAAAGTCTAAAATAAATGTTATATTTGAAGATGAAAACTATAACAAAATTAAAACTTCTAAAAAATACAGAAATTTAGAAAAACTTGGAGTATGTCCTAAATGTAATGGAGATATTTTAGAAAATAGCAAGGGCTTTTATTGTTCTAACTGGAAAACTGGTTGTAAATTTACCATATGGAAAAATAATATAGAAAAGTATAATATCTTTATTCATAAAGAAATAGCAAAAAGTTTATTAAAAGATAAGAAAATAACCGATATAAAAATTATTGACCCAAAAGATAAAAAAGAAAAATTGGCTGATTTAATATTGTTAGATACAGGAAATATAAGCGTATTAATAAAATAATTTATTCTATTAAACTATAAAATTATTATTAATAATCAATTTTTTGAATACTTTCATTCAAAAAATAGGTGCTCCTAAATATTTTAAAATAAAATTTAAAACAAAAACCTGTTTAAAATTTTTATTTGCAAAAATAAAGTCATAGCTTAATTAAATAAATAAAAATAATTACTAAAGGAGTTATTATGGCAAAAATTAAAACAAAGTATATATGTCAAGAATGTGGATATGAAACTGGCAAATGGCTTGGTAGATGCCCTTCTTGCAACAATTTTTCAACATTTTCTGAAGAGATTATTGAAAAAACTAACTCTAAAACTAATACTATCTCTGCCACAAGTAAAGCTTTAGACCTTGAAAGCATAGCCCCTATTAGTGAGGTAAGAACAAAAACTCAAATAGGAGAATTAGATAGAGTTTTAGGTGGTGGGATTGTTCAAGGTTCTTTAACATTAGTAGGTGGTGACCCTGGTATTGGTAAATCTACCCTACTCTTACAAATATGCCAAGCTATTGGTAATTCTAATAAAAAAATATTATATGTATCGGGAGAAGAATCTGTACAACAAATTAAACTTAGAGCAAACAGATTAAATATTACTACTAAAAATCTCTTATTATTATCAGAAACTAATTTTAATATAATAGAAAATACAATAAGAGAACTTAATCCAGATTTAGTCATAATAGATTCTATACAGACAGTATTTTTAGAAGAACTTTCTTCTGCCCCAGGCAGTGTAACTCAAGTTAGAGAATGTACTGCTAAAATAATGCGTATTGGTAAAGGTGAAAATATATCTATATTTATAGTAGGACATGTTACAAAAGATGGCGCTATTGCTGGTCCTCGAATATTAGAACATATGGTTGATACTGTTTTATATTTTGAAGGAGAAAGATTAGCTAGTTATCGTATACTTAGAGCTGTTAAAAATCGTTTTGGTTCAACTAATGAAATTGGTGTTTTTGAAATGCGTCAAATAGGTCTTGTAGAAATTAGTAACCCTTCAGAATATATGCTATCCGGACGTCCTATTGGTGCTACTGGTTCTTCTGTAACTTGTAGTATAGAAGGTACAAGACCAATACTTGCAGAAGTTCAATCTCTAGTAAGTTATACTACATTTAATATGGCTCGAAGAATGGCAACTGGTATGGACTTTAATCGTATAATATTACTTATTGCTGTTTTAGAAAAAAAATTAAACCTACAACTAGGTTCATATGATGTATATGTAAATTTAGCTGGGGGTATAAAAATATTAGAACCCGCTTTAGATGCTGCTGTGGCTTGCTCTATTGTATCTAGCTATAAAAATAAACCTATTGATTCTAAAACCCTAATTTTTGGAGAAATTGGATTATCTGGAGAACTTAGAGCAGTATCTTTTTGTGAAAAACGTATTGTAGAAGCTTTAAAACTTGGATTTGAAACAGTTGTTATTCCAAAAGATAATTTAAAAGAAGTATCATCTATAAATGGTATAAAAATTTATTCTGTTTCTAATATAAATGAACTATTAAAACTAGTTATTTCTTAACAACATTTTATCTACTTTTTTACTTTTAAATTTTATGTTGTATAATGAATAAAAATAGGGTATAATATTTATTAATATATATTATATTTATTAATTTTTAGTATATTTATCTAGACATTTTATAATTTTTATTGTAAAATATATGAGATTTAAAAGTTTTTAATATAATTTCTAAAGCTTTTATAAATACACTTATTAAAGCTAATTTTGTTGTATTTTTAAGGAGGATGAACAATGAATTTATACGAAAGTTGGTTTAAAAAGGCATATACTCAAGATGGTAGAATTAATAACTCATTTTGGAATGACTTTATGCCAAAAGAACAAAAAATATATGAATATATTTTAAGTGAAAAAGTTGAAAAAATTGAAGGTACTGTAAAAAGACTTGCTGAAAAATTTGATATGTCTCCAGAATACTTTACTGGATTTATTGATGGTATAAATGATATTCAACCAGAAAAAATAAATTTAGAGACTTTAACTGAAGAAAGCGAAATATGTATAAATATTAATTTTGAAACTTTATATAAAAAAATGGTTGAATATAAGGCTGACCATCTTTATAATTTACCTGAATGGAAAAATATATTTACAGAAGAGCAATTAAAAACACTATTCAAAGGACAAAGAAGCTCTACTACATTTATTAGAGAGCCAAAAATAGAAAGAAATGATCCTTGTCCTTGTGGAAGTGGTAAAAAATATAAAAAATGTTGTGGAGCTAACTAATTTGTCTAATACAATATTTGAAAAAATTGATAGTTTAAATCCACTTTTAAATATAGTCGCCTTAAAAAAGGCGGCTAATATTTTAAAAAATGATGGATTAGTAGCATTTCCAACAGAAACTGTATATGGACTTGGTGCAAATGCTTTAAAAGAAGAAGCTGTAAAAAAAATATATATAGCAAAAGGACGTCCATCTGATAATCCTCTTATAGTCCATATAGCAAAAAAAGATGATATTTACCCTCTTGTAGATAGTGTCCCTAAAAATGCTCTTATTTTAATGGATAAATTTTGGCCTGGTGCTTTAACTATAATTTTTAAAAAAAGTTCTATAATACCTAAAACAACCTCTGGTGGATTAAACACAGTTGCTATAAGAATGCCTAAAAATAATATTGCATTGAATTTAATAAAAGAATGTGGATTTCCACTAGCTGCACCTAGTGCTAATACTTCTACAAAACCAAGCCCTACTCTTGCATCTCATGTTTATAAAGACTTAAATGGTAAAATAGATATGGTCATAGATGGTGGTAGTTGTAATTTTGGTATAGAATCCACAGTTGTAGAAGTTTTAGATAACAAAGTTACTATTTTAAGACCAGGCAGTATAACAAAAGAAATGTTAGAAAAATTTGTAGATAATGTTGTTATAGATAATTCTATTTTATCAATAAATGTTAACTTATTACCAAAATCTCCTGGTATGAAATATAAACATTATGCCCCTTTAGGAGATATTTTTATAATAAATGGTAATATTGAAAATATTGTATCATATATATTAGACTCTTTAAAAACTGATAAAATAAATAATATAAAATCTCTTGTTATTGCATCTGATGAAACTATAAATAACTATTCATCATTCAATGTTTTAAATATTGGTAGTAGAAAAAATATAGAAATAATAGCAAAAAATCTTTTTAATACTTTAAGAGAATGTGATAATCTTAATATACAAAAAATATATATAGAGTCATTTTCAGAAGAAGGTGTAGGCCTTGCTGTTATGAACAGATTAAAAAAAGCGTCTGACTATAAAATAATAGAGGTGTAAAGTTAATTTTTATGAAAAATATAATATTTATTTGTACTGGTAATACTTGCCGTAGTCCTATGGCAGAGGCAATAGCTAAATCATTATGTAAATCTAAAGAAATAAATATATTGTCTAGAGGAACTTTTGTATATAGTAGATTGCCTATTAACGAAAATGCAAAAATCGTTTTAGAAAAAAATAATATTAATATATATGAACATTATTCCAAACCAATTACTTTATCAGAATTTGAAAATGCTGATTTAATACTAACAATGGAAAAAGAGCAAAAAAATCTTTTATTACAATTTAATAAAAACAATAATATAAAAGATAATAAAGTCTTTACATTATATGAATATGTATTAAATAAAGATTTAGATATAAAAGACCCTTTTGGAACAGATGTAAATTCATATAACGATTGTTTTAATGAAATTTATAATCTTATATCTAAAATAAATTTTAATAAAATATTGGAGGAAAATATGATAGGTATAGGTTCAGACCACGGTGGTTTTAATCTAAAAGAAGAAATTATAAAGTATTTAAAGGAAAATAATATACCTTTTAAAGATTATGGTACATATTCCACAGAAGCTGTGGACTACCCTATTTATGCCAAAAAAGTGGCAGAAGATGTAGCTAATAATAAATTAGATAAAGGTATATTAATCTGTGGTACTGGTATCGGCATTTCAATAGCTGCTAATAAAGTTAAAGGTATTCGTGCTGCTCTTTGTCACGATGTTTTTTCTGCAAAAGCTACTAGAGAACATAATAATGCTAATATATTAGCTATGGGAGAACGTGTTATAGGAGTTGGACTAGCGTTAGAGATAGTTAAAACTTTTTTAGAAACACCTTTTTCTAATGAAGAAAGACATATAAAAAGAATTAATATGATAGAAGAATAGGAGTGATTTTTTTGAGTAAATTATACATAGTAGAACACCCTGTTGTACAAAGTAAAGTTACTATGCTTAGAGATGTAAATACAGGTAATAAGGAATTTAGAGAACTTGTTTCTGAAATTGCTAGCTTTATTTGTTATGAAGCAACTAAAGATTTAGAAACAAAAGAAATAGAAGTAGAATCTGTTCTTTGTAAAACTAAAGGTAATGTTTTAAATAGAAAAGTTGGCATCGTACCTATATTAAGAGCTGGTCTTGGTATGGTGGATGGTATTTTAAATTTAATACCTAATGCTAGTATTGGACATATTGGCCTTTATAGAGACCCTGAAACTCTACTACCAGTGGAATATTACTGTAAGTTGCCTTCTTCAGATCCTTCAAATACAGATATACTTCTTGTAGACCCTATGCTTGCTACTGGTGGTACTGCAATTGCTGCTATGCAATTTATAAAAGAACGTGGATTTAAAAATATAAAATTTTTATGCTTAATAGCTTCTCCTGAAGGTGTAAAAAAAGTTAGTGAAACTCATCCAGATATAGATATATATACAGCTGCTTTAGACAATCATCTTAATGACCACGGATATATTATACCAGGACTTGGTGATGCCGGAGATAGAATTTTTGGTACAAAATAATAATTTTATAATAAGTCATACTTTATAAAATTATATATCAAATTTTAAATATACCTAAAAAATCAATTATTTTGATACCTTATATCAAAATAAACAAGCTATTCCTATTATTATTCTTCGATATTTTTTCAATTTTTAAATTGAATAATGTAATTTAAAAATCGCAATATGATTAAAACAAAAACCCGTTTATAATTTTTCTTTAGAATAATAAAGTCATAGCTTAATTGAAATTAATTATTCTAAAGGCTCTATATAAAAAGAGCCTTTACTTACAAGGAGGTTTTTTTTTGGAGCATAATTGGTTATTATATTTAACTGCTTTTTCAATATCTTTTGCAGTGTCAATGCTTATGACTCCTTTTGCAAAAAAATTTGCTTTTAAAGTAAAAGCTATTGATTATCCTAAATCTAGAGGATTAAATAAAGAACCTATGCCAAGAATAGGTGGACTAGCTATATTTCTAGGGTTTATAGCATCTATTGCAATTTTATCATTTTTTATTAAGGATTTTCACACAAAACAGTTTTTAGGATTTTTAATAGGTGGTATATTAATTGTAATACTTGGAATATTTGATGATATTTATGAACTTACTCCAAAAATTAAATTTGTTGTTCAATTATTTGTTGCTATTATAGTTGTATATACTGGAACAAGAATTGACGTTATGTCATGGCCATTTTGGCAATATTTAAGACCTTTTAACGCTATAATAACTATGATATGGATAATTGGTCTTATAAATGCAGTAAATCTTATAGATGGTGTAGATGGTCTTGCTGCTGGTGTTTCTTCAATAGCCTCTTTATGTCTTATGATACTTTGTATTATTTCTGGAAGTAATTTAGCTGTTCTTTTAACTGCTATATTAGCTGGCTCTTGTTTAGGTTTTTTACCACGAAACTTTAGTCCAGCAGAAATATATATGGGTGATACAGGATCTACATTTTTAGGGTATGTCTTAGCTGTAACTTCTTGTATTGGTGTATATAAAAGTTATGCTGTTTTATCTATTGTTATATCTATATTAGCAGTAGCTTTACCTATACTAGATACATTATTTGCTATGCTAAGACGTGCTATAAATAGAAAACCTTTAATGAGTGCCGATAGAGGTCATCTTCATCATAGACTTATAGACAGTGGATATTCTCATAAACAAGCAGTTTTCATACTATATGGTCTTAGTTTATTTAGTGCAACAATAGCTATACTCATAGCTGTACAAGACTATAAAGCTACAATTGTTGTTTTTATATTCTTTTCTATACTTATGCTTATGATGTATGTATATAAAAATCGTACACAAAATTAAATATATTATTAACAAATAATAAATCAATATAATTAATAACTAAAATATAAAAAGACAAAGTAAATTTTGCTTTGCCTTTTTATATTTTAGTTATTATATCAATTATTTTTTATTAAATATAGTTTTTTCAGTATCTTTATCAAAAAGATATACTTTATTTAAATCGAACATATATTCTATATCACCTGTTGTTGGTGCATTATCAACAGTAGCTGTTTTAATTATTATTTGTTTTTTATTTTCTTCAATGTGGAGATATGTTTCAGCACCTAAATTTTCATAAACTTCTATTTTAGATTTAAATACTGTGTTACCATCTGCTGTAACATTGTTTATGAGACATCTAATATTTTCAGGCCTAATACCTAAAATAACTTCTTTACCAATATATCCATCTTCTTTTAATATAGATTGCTTTTCACTAGATAACTCAATTTCTTTACCTAAAACACTAACTAAAGCTTTTCCATTTTTTTCAATAATAGAAGCATCTAAAAAATTCATTTGTGGCATACCAATAAAACCAGCAACAAAGATATTTTGTGGATTTTCATAGATTTCTTTTGGAGAATCTACTTGTTGAATAATTCCATCTTTCATAACAACAATTCTAGTACCAAGTGTCATAGCTTCTGTTTGGTCATGAGTAACATAAATAAATGTTGTATTAAGTTCATGATAAAGTTTGGCAATCTCAATACGCATTTGACCTCTAAGTTTAGCATCAAGATTTGATAAAGGTTCATCCATTAAGAATACCTCTGGACTACGTACGATAGCACGACCCATAGCAACCCTTTGTCTTTGTCCACCAGAAAGTGCTTTTGGTTTTCTGTCTAAAAGATGCTCAATATCTAATATTGCTGCTGCTGCTTTAACTTTTTTATCTATTTCATCTTTAGGTACTTTTCTAATTTTAAGAGCAAAGGCCATATTGTCATAAACTGTCATATGTGGATATAATGCATAGTTTTGGAAAACCATTGCAATATTTCTATCTTTAGGTGCAACATCATTAACAATTCTATCTCCAATATACAATTCACCACTAGATATTTCTTCAAGACCTGCTATCATTCTTAATGTTGTAGATTTACCACAACCAGAAGGCCCTACAAAAACAATAAATTCTCTATCTTCAATATCTAAATTAAAATCTTTAACTGCTTCAAAACCATTATCATATCTCTTAACAATATTTTTAAGTTTTAATCCTGCCATATTTATTTCCTCCTAAAATATATAAGTTAACTAAATGTCTTAATTTTTAAATAAAACTAAATAATGTTGGGTTATCTTTTTTTAATATAGAATAGAGCTTTTCATCTAAACCTACTAAATAACCAACCTTTTTGTTATTATTATCATTAACAAAAATAACTATTTCTTTAAGGTTTAGTCCTTTTATAGTACACCTTATAACTTTTTCATCTTTTCCTATACTATTAATATTAGAAATTTTTAAAATATTATCAACATTTATATTGCCAATAATTTTTCTTCTTCTTTTACCAATAATTTTTGAGATTGTTATATCTTTGTTATAATATTCATATTCATATTCTAAAAAACTTTTTGACATAAAAAATTCTATCAATATAAATATTACAAAGGCTGGTATAGCTAAAATTATTCCAGTAATACCAAATATGGCAAAAATAGCTACTCCAATTAACAGTATAGTTTTACTTATAATGTTTATAGCATTAGGTAAAGTACCATAATCTTTTGATATAAACTGTTCATAAAACTTATCCAAAAAATTCACCTCAGCTGTCTATTAGCTTAGTCAAAATTAACTTTTAATTAATGTTAATATATATTTACTATAATTGTTTAACAATAAAAAGTCAACATTAGCTTAATATATTTTTTTATTTTTGTATACTTTGTACATTATATATTGAATTATATGTGCTAATTAACTAGTTATAAATTTTTTAAATTATAAAATTAACCTTATCTTATATATTTTATTTAGTTATATTTTTATCCAAATTTTTCTCTTATTTTAGTTAAAACTTTTTTTTCTATTCTAGATACTTGTACTTGAGATACTCCTATTAATTTTGCTACTTGGCTTTGAGTTTTATCTTCAAAATATCTAAGAGTTATTATTTGCTTTTCTCGAGGATCTAAGTTTTCTATTATATCTTTCAAAACAATATTATCTACTATCTTATCCTGATTGTCATTTTTTAATTCTAATTTATCTATTAAATATACACTTTTGCCATCATTTTGATAAACTGTACTATATAAGGACTCTACCTCCCTATCTGCATCTAATGCTAAAACTAAATCTTCTATAGATACATCTATAGCTATAGCAAGTTCATTTATAGTAGGTTCTTCATTATTTTTTTTAGTTAAAACATCTCTCATATATTTTGCTTTTGTTGCTATTTCTTTTAATGGTCTTGAAACTTTTATCAAACCATCATCTCTTAAAAATCTTTTTATTTCTCCCATAATCATAGGTACAGCATATGTAGAAAATTTAACTTCATAATTTATATCAAATTTTTTTATACATTTTAAAAGTCCAATAGAACCTATTTGAAATAAATCATCAGCTTCATATCCTCTATTTAAAAATCTTTTCACAACACTCCATATAAGTCCAGAATTCGTTTCTATGATTGTTTCTATAGCTTTTTCATCACCATTTTGTGCAAGTTTTATTAAATTTAATATATCACCATCCATTAGGTAACCTCCTTGCACTAATTTTTATTTATTTTCTTTTCCAAGTAGATTTTTGTTCCTTTACCTATCTCTGATATTACTTTTATATTGTCCATAAAAGCTTCCATAACAGTAAATCCCATACCTGAACGTTCCATCTCAGGCTTTGATGTATAAAGTGGTTCCATAGCTTTTTCTATATTTTCTATACCTTTTCCCTTGTCTTCAATTTCTATGTATAAAGTATCTTTAGCTATTTTGCAATTTATATATACTTGTCCATTTTCTATACCATCATACCCATGTATTATAGCATTAGTAACTGCCTCTGATATAGCCATTTTTATATCCTCTAATTGTTCTAAAGTTGGATTTAATTGAGTAGCAAAAGCTGAAACACTCACCCTTGCAAAAGCTTCATTTTCAGAAATAGCATCTAATATTATGCTAATTTTGTTGTCATATTGCATTTTATATCCTCCTATAAGCTGTTTATAGCTTCTTGTTCTGTTTTAAAACAAGTTATTAGTTTATTAAGTCCTGACATATCAAATATTCTTTTTGCATTATCTTTTAGGCCAAAAGCATATGTCTTTCCATCTTTTTCTTTAGATATTTTATATCTTCCTATAATCATGCCTATACCCGAACTATCCATAAATACTACATTTTCAAAGTTTAAAATTATATTTTGACAATTTTGTTTATAAAATTCTCTATCTATTTTATCTCTTATATCTTCTGTATAATGATGGTCTATTTCACCATATAGCTTAACTAATAATGTTCTATTAATTTTTTTACATTCAATTTTCACGTTTTTTCCTCCTTAATTATTTGTATATATATATAATACTTAATATATCTATATTTATCAACTTAAATTAAACTCATTAATTTCACTTTTTTTAATAAAATACTTTACTTTTTGATAAATAATGATAAAATAATTATATATTATACATTTTGTGGAGGTGAAAAATGGAACCCTTAACAGAAAAACAACAACTTATTTTAAACTATATTAAATCTCAAGTTAAATTAAACGGAGTTGTTCCATCTATCAGAGAAATTTGTCAAGCATCTGGTCTTTCTTCTACCTCATCTGTTCATCTTCATCTAGAAACATTAGAAAAAAAAGGCTATATTAGAAGAAAACAAGCTAAAACAAGAAATATAGAAATATTAGAAAAAAATTTTTATAAAAATTATTATAATGAATTAATAAATATACCTATATTAGGCAATGTATCGGCTGGTATTCCTACTTTTGCCACAGAAAGTATAGAAAGCTATTTTCCTATATCAGTTAACTACTTAAAAAACAATGATGCATTTATGCTAAAAGTTTTTGGTGATAGTATGATTAATGCTGGAATATATGATGGTGATTTAGTTTTAGTTAATAAACAATCTACTGCTAATAATCGAGATATAGTTATAGCACTAATAGATAATGAAACAACTTGTAAAAGATTTTTTATAGAAGATAATACTATTATATTAAAACCAGAAAATAGTTTATATGAACCAATAAAATCAAATAATATAATAATTTTAGGAAAGGTAATAGGGCTTTTTAGAAGCTTTTAGTTTATGAATAAAGACTTTTTAAACCATTTAATAAAAAAATCCGATTTAAAAAATACAGATTACTTTGTATACAATAAATCTAAAACTGCTAAAGTTAATAAAGAAAAAAAAATTACATTTGATAGCATCTTAAATCCCAACTTTAAAGACTATATAGTACTTGATTTTGAAACAACTGGTCTATCACCTACTAATAATAAAATAATAGAAATAGGAGCTATAAAAGTTATTAACAATAAAATAGAAGATAAATTTGAGACACTTATAAATCCTAAAGTTACTATCCCTCCCTTTATATCAGAAAAGGTAGGTATTACAAATGATATGGTTAAGGATAAGCCTTTTATAGAAGATATTTTTAAAGACTTTTTTAATTTTTTATCTGATTATAACCTTGTTATTCACAATGCAAAATTTGATATGAGCTTTTTAATAAATAATGCTCAAAATTTAGGATTTAACATTAAAAATAAAGCTTTAGACACAGTTTCTACAGCTAAAAATTTATTTCCCGAACTAAAAAAATATAACCTTGCTTTTTTATGCAATCATTTTAATATATCTAATCCTTTTGCACATAGATCAATGTCAGATGTACTTGCCACTTATGAACTATATAAAATTTTATACTTAAAATACATAGATAATATAAAAACTTAAAATATAAATAATTTTTTAATACTTTGTATAAAAAATGCCTGTTCCTATTATTTTTGAAAACAAAAATTAATAGTCTTTAAAAATAAAGTTATATCTTAATTATAATACATAAAATCTAAAACTTTAAATTAAAGGGCTCTTTGTCATTAGTTTTGTAATTTTTGAAAAAGAGCCTTTCTGTTTTTATAAATCATATATATATTTTATATACTAAAGGTATTTATTCTTCTTTTATTTTCAAATTAAAACTAATTATATCATATGTTTATTCATATATCAATCAAATATAAAACTTCATAAAAATAAAATCTTATATAAAAGAACTTTTATATATGTTATATTTATAGTCTAATAGAACTATTAACTAATTTCTATATTTTTATTTTTACACATATATAGTATTATATTTATAAATCTTTTAAAGTTTGCATATCCATAAGCATTTCTTTTAAAAAAATTTATTTTATTATTTAAACTCTCAATAAATCTATTTGTATAAGATATATAAAAAGATTTAAGTATTTCATTTTTCCAGTTTATAGTATTATTTGAATATTTTTCAAAAATAATTTTTGTTTTTTGTCTAAACAGGTTTTTAAAATGCTCAAAAGTTTTTTATATTTCATTTGTCCCTGTATATCATATCTCAATGATAACTTATTGTTATTTGTTCATCTTCAAAACCTATTGCTTAATTTAATTTTTTAACTGTTCACTCAATTTCTAATTATTGAAGAATTTTACTTTTCTCCCATTTATTGTCTTAAATATAACTATTTTAAATATCTCATATTTATTAACTATAGTCATAAGTTATAATTCTATCTTTAATTATGTTGAAATAATAGGTAGAGGTAAAATAATACTGATATCTCTTTCTGTTTATTAGATTTCTTCATTATTAATTAAATTATTAGATACACTATCTAAATTTTAATTTACATATACACATCTTGATACTGCTAAAGCTAATCCTAACTCTAACATTTATTTTTTTCATTTGATTAAATGTATTCTTATAAATAAATTTATAATAAATAATAACCTTATAATTATTTATAAGGTTATTATTTTTCAAAATATTTTATAAATATTAAGCAATAACTTATAGCTTTGCTTACTTTAAATCCAAGTATTACTTAGTAGATACCATAGGAAGAGGACGTACAACTCCTGAAGGCCACATTCCTGGATACTTTGTTGTATCCTTTATTATTTCCTCTATCATTTGATCGAAATCATCCCATCCTAGAGAAACTTCTAAAATTTTAGATGTGTTACTTAAATTTTAGACATAAACACCATTTGTCATTACTAATGTTGATAAAACTAATCCTAGCATTAATCCAATACGTTTATTTTTTTCATTGGATTAAATCCATCTTTATATGAAAATAAATATATAATAATTATTAAATAATAAATTTATAAAGTATATTTTATAATTATTACCAAATTATACCTATTATTTAATTATAGGTTATTATTTTTTTAACTTTAATAATTATTTCAAATTTTTGTATATTAATAAAATTTATACATAAAAAGGTGTTGTTTTAGTATTTTGTTATTTTTTATTTTAGTATCTATTTTGTATCTAAAATTTCACTAAAATAGTATATGAACAATCAAAATTGTAGTTTTTATACATTACAAACTTAACTGTTTAAAACTATCTTTTAAAATAGGATACATACTTTCATACATTTTGTAAAATTTCATATATTTTTCATAATTTTCCTTTATAGGACTTATTTTATCTTTTAATTTTACCAATTTATCACAAGCTTGATTAACATTATCATATATTCCACAAGCAATACTAGCAAGTATAGCTACACCTAAAGCAGGTCCCTCTTCATTTTCTATAGATATAGTATCTAAACTATATATATCACTCATCATTTGTCGCCAAATTTTACTTTTAGCTCCACCACCACAAATATACATTTCATCTATTTCTATGCCCATATTTTTTATAAGTTCAAAGCATTGTTTTTGTGAATATGTTACACCTTCCATAATTGCTCTTAGCATATGATATTTATTGTGTATAGCAGATAAGCCAAAAAATACACCTCTTGCATTTTCATCTAGTATTGGCGAACGTTCACCCATTAAATATGGTAAATATATAAGGTTTTCTGAGCCAATAGATATATTTTTTAAACCTTCATTTATAAACTCATAACTATCTTTGTTTAAATATTTTGCTACTTCTTTTTCTGAGATACAAAAATTATCTCTAAACCATTTTAATGACATTCCAGCTGATAGAGTACAGCTCATAACTGCCCACGTATTTGGTATAGCGTGACAAAATGTGTGTACTCTACATTGTTTATCTATAATAACTTTGTCTGAATAAGCAAATATAACACCGGATGTTCCAATTGTTGTAAATGCCTTTCCCTTTTTTACTATACCAGTACCTACTGCTGCTGCTGCATTATCTCCTGCTCCCATACAAACTATTGTATTTATAGATAAGCCTGTTTCTTCACTAGCTTTTTTAGTTATATTTCCACCATTATCAATAGACTTATATATAGATGGTAATAACTCTATATCTATATCTAATTTATTTAAAATTTCTTTAGACCAGCACATATTATTTACATCAAACAAATTAGTACCTGATGCATCTGATGGTTCTGTTCCCAAATTTCCTGTAAGCTTATATCTTATATAATCTTTAGGTAATAAGATTTTATAACATTTTTCATAAATATGTGGTTCATTTTTTCTAACCCATAATATTTTACCCGCTGTAAATCCTGTTAAAGCAGGATTTGCACATATTTCTATAAGCCTTTCTTTACCTATTTTTTCAGTCATTTCTAAACATTCTTCACTTGTTCTTCCATCACACCATAATATAGCATTTCTAAGTACATTACCCTCTTTATCTATCATAACAAGCCCGTGCATTTGACCTGCTACACCAATCCCTTTAATATCTTCTACATTTATCTTACTACTTTTTATTATATTATCAATTGTAATTTTAGTAGCTTGCCACCATTTTTCTGGTTGTTGTTCTGCCCAACCATTTTTAAGTTGAATTAAATCATATTCTACTATACTACTTACAATTTTATTGCCCTTTTCATCAAATAATACTGTTTTTGTTCCTGAAGTTCCAATATCTATACCTAATACATATTTCATAAAAAATTCTCCTTATGAAAATAAAATACTGTTTACAATACTTTCTAAATATTCTTGCCTAGCTGAACTTGGTAATACTTTACTATCAATATTTTTAGCATACTCTGCTAGTTCTTCAAGATTTGTTTGACCTTCTCGTATTTTTTTACCAATGCCTTCATTAAAACTGCTATATCTTTCTTTTACAAATTCATCAATTCTTCCATCTTCTATTAACTCTACTGCTTTTATAAGCCCTAATGCAAATGTATCCATACCTAAAATATAACCATAGAACATATCTTCTGGTGTATAACTTGCACGTCTATTTTTAGAGTCAAAGTTTAAACCACCATTTTTCATACCACCATATTTTAATACTTCATACATACACATAGTTGTTTCATAAACATTAGATGGAAATTGGTCTGTATCCCAGCCTAAAAGATTATCACCTTGATTAGCATCTATTGAACCTAACATTCCATTTATAGCTGATATTCTTAAATCATGTTGAAATGTATGACCTGCTAAAGTTGCATGGTTTGCTTCTATATTTAATTTAAAGTCTTTATCTAAATTATATTGTTTTAAAAATCCTATTGCTGTTGATGCGTCAAAATCATATTGATGTTTCATTGGCTCTTTTGGCTTTGGCTCAATAAAGAAATCTCCCTCAAATCCTATTTTTCTACCATATTCTACTGACATTTTCATAAGACTAGCTATATTTTCTTGTTCAAGTTTTATATCTGTGTTTAAAAGTGTTTCATATCCTTCTCTTCCACCCCAAAATACATAACCTTTACCACCAAGTTTTACAACAATATCTAATGCTTTTTTCACTTGTGCTGCTGCAAGACAAAATACATCTGCTGAATTTGTGCTACCAGCACCATTCATAAATCTAGGATTAGAAAACATATTGGCTGTACCCCATAAACATTTAATCCCTGTTTCGTCCATTTTTTCTTTTATATAATCTGTTATTTCATCTAGTCTTTTATTAGTTTCTTCTATAGTATCTGCCTCTGGTATAATATCCATATCGTGAAAACAAAAATATTCTATTCCTAGTTTAGACATAAATTCAAATCCTGCATCTACTTTTGCCTTTGCATGCATCATAGTGCCTTTATTTGCTCCAAAGCTTTTATCTGTTGTTCCTGCTCCAAATATATCAACACCTTCTGCACATAAGTTATGCCACCATGCCATAGCAAAAGATAAGTGTTCTTTCATTTTTTTACCATAAATAACTCTATCTGCATCATAGTATTTAAAAGCTAATGGATTTTTACTTTCTTTGCCTTCATATTTTATTTTACCTATATTTTTAAATATTTCACTCATTTTATATTCTCCTTTAATAATTTTGTTTGATTTTTATTTGATTTTCAATAATATAATTTTCATTTTGCGGCTTTTCACCTTTTATAAGATAGTCAAAAATTATCTCCATTACTTTTTTCCCTTGAATTTTAGGCTGTTGAGATATTGTGACTTTTATAATATCTTTTTTTAACATTTCAATAGTTTTAGGTATTTCATCAAAACAAACTATATTTATATTTTTTTGTTTTTGAATAACAGCTTTACAAACACCATAGACACCTCCAGCAACAATAAAAATAGTATCTATATCTTCATTATCCTTTAACATTTCAATAGTTTTTTCATATGAGATAACATCATCATCTTCACATTCCGATATAGCTTTAATATTTAAATTTTTATAGGTTTTCACCTCATCTTTAAATCCTAAAACTCTTTGATTATGACCATATAATTTGTTAGTTCCTTGTATAATACCTATATTAGCATAAGGGCTTATAAGATTTATTATTCCAGCTACTATTTGACCACCCTTATAATAATCTGTACCTACATAAGCTAAGCGTTTACTATTTTTTATATCTGTATTTAATGTCACAACACCTACACCTTTATCACATAAATAGTTTATTTTATCTCTAACTATGTTTTCATCTATTGGTGTAATTATTAAACTAGATATGTCATCTTGTATACTTTCAATAAGTTTTATTTGTGTATCTACATCATATCCTTTCATAGTTTTTAAAACAACTTTTATTCCATATTCTTCATAAACTTTAGCTTCACTTTTTATGCTATCTAAAATATCATCAAAAAATATATTACCATCTGATGATATTATAACTCCAATAACATAGTTTTTCTTCCTTGCTGCCAATGCTTTACCAGCTAAATTAGGTTTATATCCTAACTTTTCTGCACATTCTCTAATTTTTTGTTCTGTTTTTTTACTTACTTTACCTCTGTTATTTAAAACTCTATCAACAGTACCTCTAGATACACCACTAACTTCTGCTATTTTTTTAATAGTAACTGCCATATAGTTCACTCCATCTTTGGCACAAAATTTAATTTTATATTTATAGATTATAAATAATATATTTTAATAAAATTTGCTCGAGCACTTTTATAGATTTATTATATAGTCATATAATGCCTATGTCAATTTACAATTTTATATAAATAATTAAATAAATTTTTAGTAATTATTATTGGTATATTATTAACTTATTAAGTATATATATTACAATTATTTTATTTATTATTTAGTAAAATTTGACAATAAAAATAAGTCAATAAGAACTGTACTTATTGACTTAAATCTATAATTAAATAGTTATAATTTTAGTAGCCACATTTTCAATAAATCTACTGTCATGTTCTATAAACACTATTGTAGGTTTAAATTTTAAAATTAAATTTTCTATTTGCTCCCTTGATAAAATGTCTATATAATTTAAAGGTTCATCCCAAATATATAAATGCGCTTCTTCAGCTAGACTTTTAGATATTAATACTTTTTTCTTTTGACCTTGACTATATGTTTCTAAATTCTTATCAAACATATCTCTAGAAAAATCTAACTTTCTTAAAATTGTTTTAAATAATGTCTCATTAATATTAAATTTATTTATATACTCTTTTAAACTTCCTTTTAAATTAGATACATCTTGAGGTACATAAGAAATTTTCAAATTTTTACCAATATTAATATTCCCTTTATAATTAATATTCTCTCCAGTAATAATTTTTAACAAACTACTTTTACCTGTTCCATTTTTTCCTATTAAAAATAGTCTATCTCCGCTATTAACAGTAAAATTAATATTAGATAATATTTCATTATTATCATAAAATATTTGTATATTATTAAGTTTTATAAGTTCATCTTTATAATATTTTAAGCAATGTATTTTTAAATCTTCTGATATATCAATATTTTTAAGTAAGCTATTTTTTTCTTCTATATATTTGTCAATTCTCTTTTCCACATTTTTTGACCTTTTCATCATTTTAGCAGCTTTATGCCCAATAAACCCTCTATCTACACTTCCATTACCTATTTTGCTTGCTTCTATTTTATCTGACCATATAGCAATATTCTTTTTAGAATTATCTAGTCTTTTAATATCTTTTTTTATTTTATCATTTTGTTTTATTTCAAAATTATCTACTAATTTTTTATTATATTCATAAGAAGAATAATTGCCTTTTTGTAACTCTACGTTGTTTTTATTAATAGACAATATGTAATTTACACTTTCATCTAAAAACTCTCTATCATGAGATACTAATATAAACCCTTTCTTGATTTTTAAATACTTTGCTACAACTTTTCTTCCTTCTATATCTAAATGATTAGTAGGCTCATCTATTAATAAAAATCCATTTTGTCTTAAAAATAATATACTTAATAAAGCTTTTGTCTGCTCTCCATTAGATAATGTATTAAATTTTCTATATAATATTTCTTCTTTTAAGTCTAAAAAAGAAAATTCTCTCAAAATTTCCCATTCATAAACCTGACTATTTATTTGTAATAACACATCTAATGTATTTAATTCTTTATTTTCCACATTAAATGGAAAATAATCAAAACTAACAGGAGCATTAATTGTACCAGAATACTCATATTCGTTCATTAATAATTTTAATAAAGTAGTTTTCCCTTTACCATTTCTCCCAACTAATCCTATTCTCCAATCTGTATCAATAGATATACTTAAATTTTTAAAAATATAATCATAACTACCATCATAACAAAAAGTTAAATTAGAAATATTAATTACCAAATTACATCACCAACCTATATTTAAAACTATGTCAAATTTCTTAATATTTTCAATGGAATCACCCCCATTTCGTTGATATATAAATTATTTTAATTAACAATATATTATCACTTTACAATCTTTTTGTCAATAATATATTTTTCTTTAAAATTAATATTAAAAATCAATTTTTTATACTTTGTATTAAAAAATAGCTATTCCTATTATTTTTCTTCGATAACTTTGTAATTTTTCAAATTACAATATAATTAAAACAAAAACTTGTTTATAATTTTTATCTTCAATAATAAAATCATGGCTTAAATGCATAAATAAAAATAAGATAGATTTAAATAAATCTATCTTATTTTAAACTTTATTTTCTAATAAAAGGTTCTCTTATCTCTTTTGATAATAAACCTTCATAGGCGTTTACTTTTCTAAAAGTATTACCCATCATTTCACTACTTCTATAATCTCTAAGTTCATCTATATTATAATCTGCTATATATATTTTTTCACTAAGTTCATCTGCTAAAAATATTTCCATATTATTACTATATCCATCTTTATCCCACGCAATAGGACTATAGGCACAAGATAATCCTGCATTTTTGCCAGGTGGATTAGCCATAACAACTCCAGTCATATTTTCATAGGCTCTTGTTTGAAGTGCATTTACTCTAGGTTTCATACCTTGACAATTATTAGGTACTAAAATAATTTCTGCACCTTTAAGCATGAGCATTCTAGCACTTTCTGGATATTCTCTATCATAGCAAATCATAATACCAATTTTAACACCATCAAATTCACAAACTTTAAATTCTTTTCCGCTTTCAAGACATTTTTCATCTGCAAAGTCACAAGTATGTACTTTTACATATTTCATAATTATATTTCCATCTCTATCTATAACAAAAGCACTATTTTGAGGTTTTTCATTACCTTTTGTAAAAGATGTCATTACAATCCCTATATTTAATTCTTTAGCTAATTTACAAAAAATTTTAATATATTCACTATTGTCTAATATAGATTTTTCCATAGTAATGGGCAAACTATATCCTGTTATAAAACATTCTGGAAATAATACTATATCTGCTCCTAAATTTTTAGCTTCTTTAATACTTTGTACACCTATTTCTAAATTTTTATCATATTCTAAATTATAATATTTTTTTTGTACAACTGCTATTTTCAATAAATTAGCCTCCTAAATATGCTTTTTTAACTTTTTCATCTCCTAAAAGATTTGTAGCATTATCAGACATAACAATTTTACCTGTTTCTAAAACATAAGCTCTACTTGATATATTAAGTGCCATTTTAGCATTTTGTTCAACTAATAAAATGGTCATTCCTTGCTTATTACATTCTTTTATAATTTCGAATATTTCTTTTACAAGTATAGGAGCAAGACCCATAGAAGGTTCATCCATTAAAAGCATTTTAGGCTTACTCATTAATGCTCTGCCTATTGCAAGCATTTGTTGTTCTCCACCAGATAGTGTCCCTGCCATTTGTTTTAATCTTTCTTTAAGTCTTGGAAAAAGTGTTAAAACTCGTTCATATTCATTTTTTATAAAGTTTTTATCCTTTACTAAAAATGAACCCAACTCTAAATTTTCTTGGACAGAAAGTTTTGCAAAAACACGTCTTCCTTCAGGAACATGAGCAATACCCCTTTTTACAATTTTATCAGCAGAAAGATTATCTATCTTACTAGATAAAAAACTAACTTCTCCACTTGTAGGTTTTAAAAGTCCAGAAACTGCGTGTAAAGTAGTAGTTTTACCTGCTCCATTTGCACCTATTAAAGATACTATTTCACCTTCATTTACTTCAAATGTTATGCCCTTAATAGCGTGTATTGCACCATAATAAACTTGTAAATCATTTACTTTTAACATAATTTCACCCCTTAATCACCTAAATAGGCTGCTATAACTCTAGGATTATTTATAACTTCTTGTGGCTCTCCATGTGCTATTAACATCCCATATTCTAAAACAAATAATCTTTCACAAATTCCCATAACAAGTCCCATATCATGCTCTATTAATAAAATAGCTGTATTAAAATTTTGCCTAATAATAGCTATTGTTTCCATAAGTTCTTCTGTTTCACTAGGGTTCATACCTGCTGCTGGTTCATCTAAAAGTAATAGTTTAGGACTACTAGCTAAAGCTCTAGCTATTTCTAATTTTCTTTGTTTTCCATAAGGAAGATTAGAAGCTTTTTCATATATAAGATTTTCTAAATTAAAAACTTTTAAAAGTTCAATAGCTTTTTCATCTGCCTCTTTTTCTTCTTTAAAATATTTAGGAAGTCTAAATATACCTGTTAAAGCTCCATATTTCATATGAGAATTATAAGCTATTTTTACATTATCTAGTACAGTTAAGTCTTTAAAAAGTCTAATATTTTGAAAAGTTCTAGCTATACCTAAATTATTTATTTGATAAGGTTTATTACCTAAAATACTTTTACCATTAAATTCTATATCACCTTCTGTTGGTTGATAAACACCTGTTAAAAGATTGAAAAATGTTGTTTTCCCAGCTCCATTAGGACCTATAAGACCTACAAGTTCACCTTCTTTTATATCAAATGTTACATTTGATACAGCTTTTAATCCTCCAAAAGTTATTCCTAAACCTGTTGCTTTTAATAAAGACATATTTCTCCTCCTTCCCTACTTATTTTTATTAAAAAATTTAGATATTAATTTATTCATAGAAAACTCATATCTTCCAAACAAACCTGAAGGTTTAAATATCATTATAATTATTAATAATAATGAATATATAAGCATTCTATACTGAGAAAATTCAATTAATATTTGAGGTATTGCTACTAATATTATTGTAGCTATTATTGAACCTGTTATACTTCCCATACCACCAAGTACTACCATTATTAATATTTCAATAGAGTAGTTATAATTAAACTTAACTGGATCTAAAATCATTTGATAATGTGCAAATAAACTTCCTGCTATTCCTGCAAAAAATGCTGATATAGAAAAAGCAACTATTTTATAATAAACTGTATTTATACCTGATGCTTCAGCTGCTATTTCATCTTCTCTAATAGATAATATGGCTCTACCATGCCTTGATAAAATAAGCGTATTTAATATGTATATTGTAAGTACTGTTACTATAAATACAACTGTAAAGTTAGAATAATACTCTATTCCTATAAATCCTTTAGCTCCACCTGTTAAATCTGAAAAATATATAATAAGCCCTCTTATCATTTCTCCAAACCCAAGAGTTAATATAGCTATGTAATCTCCTTTTAATCTTAAAGCTGGTATCCCTATTATAATACCAAAAACAGCTGCTAAAAGTCCTGATAATATTAAAGCTATTAAAAATTCTATACCTGATGGTAATTCTACATATTTTGTAAAAATTGCTGATGTATAAGCTCCAACAGCCATAAATCCTGCGTGTCCAAGAGTTAATTGACCTAAAATACCTGTAACAAGATTAAGACTAACAGCTAATATTATATTAATCATTATAAGCACTATTATACCTTGATAATAATTGTTGAGTACACCTGTGCTTATTAAAGAAAATATTATACCATATAATAATAAAATACAAATTAAATTAACTAAATAATTACTAAATTTCTTCAAATAACACACCTACACTTTCTCTCTAACATTTTTACCAAGTAATCCTGATGGTTTAAAAAGTAATATTAATATAAGAACTGCGAATACTATTACATCTGTAAGATTTGTTGATATATACGCCTTTGTAAATGTTTCTACAAGTCCCATTATTAAACCACCTATTACTGCTCCTGGAATTG
Source organism: uncultured Eubacteriaceae bacterium (assembly GCA_946495765.1). GTDB lineage: Bacteria > Bacillota > Clostridia > Lachnospirales > CAG-274 > Tyzzerella. The sequence goes on along the minus strand of CAMMEG010000007.1, from coordinate 4,418 downwards.
TGCCTATTCCGCCTATTACTGCCGCAATAAATGCTTTTAATCCAAACATAGAACCTATTGTTGGCTCTATAAGTTTATAAGATATACCATATAAACCACCACCAACTGCTGCTAACGCTGATCCTATAGCAAAAGTTAAAGCAATTGTATTATTTACATTTATACCCATTAATGTAGATGCACCTTCATCTTCAGATACTGCTCTCATAGCCTTTCCTGCTTTTGTATATTTAACGAATAATGTCAAAATAATCATTAAACCAAAAGATACTATTATAGTAACAATATTTATATATCCTACATCTGTACCTAAAATTCTAAAACTGCCGGATAATATACTTGGAAAAGGTACTGGATCTGCCTTTATTAAAGTTACTACATTTTGTAAAAATATACTAACACCTATTGCTGTTATAAGTGCAGATATTCGTGGTGCTTTTCTAAGAGGTTTATAAGCTATCTTTTCTATCAAAATACCAAATATAGCACAAAATAGCATAGATGCTATTACTGATAACCAGAAAGGCATTCCTATACTTTTTGTAAATATTAATATAAAATACGAGCCTATCATTATTATATCACCATGAGCAAAGTTTATAAGCTTTACTATACCATAAACCATAGTATATCCAAGAGCAACTAAAGCATATATACTTCCTATACTTATACCATTTATTAACTGATTAAAAAAATCCATACTCCAACTCCTTACTTTAATATTATGTTTATATAAATTAAGGGAGATATTATCTCCCTTAATTTATAATATATTAATAATAAATATTAACCTTGAATTTTTTCAAATAGTTTATATTCACCATTTTCTATTTTTAAAATAGATACGCCTTTTATAGGGTCTCCATTCTCATCAAATTTAATATTACCTGTAACACCTTGATATTCTGTATTTTTAATAGCTTCTACAATAGCTTTAGAATCTGTTGAACCTGCTGTTTCAATAGCGTTTAACATAATATTAGTTGCATCATATCCTAATGCTGCGAAAGATGTAGGATTTTCACCATATTTAGCTTTATAATTATTAACAAAATTTTGAACAACTGGATCTTGATCTTCTAAAGAAAAATGACTACCAAAATAAGCATTATCAACTACTGAAGTGTCTGCATTATTATCTTTGTTTTCCTCAAATATAGTATGCATACCATCCCATCCTTCACAACCTAATAAAGTAATATCTTTAAGTGCTGTATCTTTAATTTGATTAGTTATTAAATATACTTTTGTATAATAATCTGGTATAAATAATGCTTCTGGATTAGAAGAAGCTATTTTTGTAAGCTGTGCTTTAAAATCTGTGTCAGCCTGTTTATAGCCTTCACTTGCTACTATCTCTCCACCTAATTCTTGGAATTTTTCAATAAAACTTTTAGATATCCCCTCAGAATATGAAGAGTCTATATTTTGCATAACTGCTACTTTTTTCATTCCTAAATTTTCAAATGCAAATTTAGCCATTATCTCACCTTGAAATGAATCTGTATAACAAGCTCTAAATACATTTTCTCCTGATGTTGTTATCTCTGGTACAGTGCCTGTTGGTGTTAATACTGGTGTACCATATTTTGAAGATACTATACCAACACTTAAAGCTGCTGAACTTGTAACTGCACCAATGACAGCTGTTACATTATCGTTATTAACAAATTTGTTATATGCATTAACTGCTTCTGTCTGGTCTGACTTATCATCTACTAATAACAATTCTACTGGTTTATCTAAAACAGTTTGCCTTTCTTCTATAGCTAATTTTATACCATTAGATGTAGTAATACCATAAATAGCATTTTCACCTGTAAGTGGCCCCATAGTACCAAGAACTATTTTATCTGAATTACTTCCTTTTGTTGTTTGTGTGTTACTACAGCCAATCATAGACAATGACATTGCTGTAGCTGTAGCTAAAGCTATAAATCTCTTTAACTTCATAAAACCCCTCCTATATATAATTAATAATAACTTATAAGTAATTATATATATAAATGGAAACAATTTCAATAAAATTTTATTAAAGTTATATTTATTGTAAAATATGTTTATATATAAGCCTATGTATATATTTTATTTTATATAAATAGTATAACATTTATTTTATTTACTTATATTTTTTTATTAAATAAACAAAATATTATATATATTTTATAACTATTTAATAAAAATTATCTATCGTATACTTATATTATTTTAAAATTTAATTGAAATTTTTTAAATTAAATGTGATAAACATAAATATTATATTAATTTTTTATTATAATAATATTATTTACCCATAGCTTTTTTAGGATAAATCAAGGAAACTATTCCTCCTAATGCACTTAAAAGATATATTAAACTTGCTACTGGATAACTAATAAATATTATTTTAACTATAATAAATTGTATAATAAATATAATCGCCCACATAATAGATAAATTTTTATTTATTTTATTAAATAATTTTGTTTTAGAAGCACTATCATTAAATCCAAGCTTAGAATACTGTGCTATAATATTTTCACCTTTAAAACAAGATATGATTAAACCTATCGGTAAAATAAGTTCCATAAATTGTGGAATATTTAAAAATGCATCTACTATCCACATTGATACAAAAGTAACTATTGTTATTCTTTCTAAAGTGGTTATTTGATTTTTTATATATCTAGGTTTTAATAAAGGCATTATTAAAATAGTGTATAAAACACTTATTGCTGCATACGTACTATATTGTATATTAAGTATAGGTATATTAGATGTAGCCCAATAAAAAATAAACGGAACTAGTGCAATAGGAAATAGTAAATCACCTCTAATTAATTTCTTTTCAATTTTATCTTCTACATAATTATTTGGTTTAAAAATTCTTGATAAAACTCTAAATTTTTCTGTACTTCCTCTAATAAGTAAGCTTCCCTCTCTAAATGCAGATTGACCTGATAATTTACCATTTGATATATCTGACCATAATTTATAATCGCATATTATTTCTGTATCGATATTATCTAAGTTTTTATCTAAAAATATTTTTCCATTATTAACTTTTATAATATATTTTTTATTTATATCTTTAAAATTAAACATATATTTAGCTGTTATATTTTTAGCATACTCTTTATCTGCCTCTTCTATCATACCAGCTATAAACATATTTGGATCTAAAAGTTCATCTTCTTTATTTATTAATTCTTTTTTTCTTTTATCTTTATCAATTATTATATTAGAACAATATATACCTGATAAAATAGCACCTTGATATCCACCACCTGGCTGTGCCCAAGCACTTGCTATATAGCAATTTTCAAAGAAAGCTTTATGACCTAATCTATTAAATCCCCCATTTTCTAAATCTTGTGCAAATCCATATACAGCACCATTTTTATTATTTGTATATCTTTTCATAGTTTTAGGAGTTCCAAGCTCTGTTATAATAACATGTCCTTCAACTTTAGGGAAATGATAATACAATCTTTTTAAAAGTGTATCTGTAACTTGTTGTTTTTTATTTTTATACTCTTCTGAGTTATGATCAGGCCAATTTTCTTCAAAATCACCTATTGTTATACATATAAATCCTGTATCTTTATTTAAATTTGGATCTAATAAATTATAATTTACTATTGCAAAATGTGTATTTTCATAATTACCATGTTTTACATATTCATACCCTTTATCTGAACCTTCTTGATAGTCATAAAAAATATCTGACTTTTCTATTCCTAAACTTGTAGGATCACAATCTAATCCTACATATAGCTGAGTTAAACTACAACTAGTTTGGTTACTTTTTATTTTTTCTAAATAATCATTTATATTCGCTTTGTTATCTACACATTCTAAAATATTTTCAAGACACCCATTTATAATAAATGTATCAGCTTTAAAAGTTTTACCTTTATTCGTTGTTACAGAAGTAATTTTGTTATTTTTAGTGTTTATTTTAATTACTTCTTCTTTTAATACAATATGTCCACCATTTTCTTCTATTATATCACTAAAGGCTTTACTAAGTGCTCCTGCACCTCCCTCTATATAGTATGTTCCACCTATATGGTATCCAAGCCAAGCAACTAAATAATAATAAGCATTAATTTCCTTAGACGGTAATCCATAATATAACCATAAAAAACAAAATAAATCTATAAATTTTTCATCATTTACATATTGTTTTAAAAAGTCATATAAAGTTATATCTTGTAAACTGTGTATATACTTAGGCATTTCTCCTTTTTTATACACACTAATTTCCATATCTTCATCAAAAGCTTTTAAAAATGTAAATAATTTTTCTATGCCCTCTTTCTCATTTGGAAATTTTTTAATTAACTCTTGTTTATATTTTTCAAAATCATCTGGTATATCAAATTTTTCATCAATATCAAGTACAAATGTTGCTGTTTCCTTTTTTCTAATAGGAT
>CAMMEG010000006.1 GCA_946495765.1 uncultured Eubacteriaceae bacterium | reverse complement strand
GGAATGGCTTTGGTATATCTAATGTTGAAGGACGTTTTAAACAACTTAAATTTAAAATGCCCGTTAAGCCTTTGAAAATATTATTTAATCCTTCTTTAGAACAAAAAGAACAAGCGTATAATTTTGGCAAAGAATTTGCTAGTAACATAAATATCTAAATAAGTGTAACAATAAAAGACTATAGATATTATCTATAGTCTTTTATTAATTGTATTTAAAATCATAAAAAATATTGATAAAAAAATAGGTTGTTTACCGTTTTTAGTGGTGTTTAAAATATTAAATAATAAAAAGATATTTATATATTTTATTATTTTAAATATTTTAGGTTAAATGTTATATAAAATAAGTATATTTTTAATAAAAAATATATAAAATGTTAAGTTTACGTACTTTATATTAGTATATTTTAATAATAAACAAACTTTCACCACAAATATTGACAAATAACCTTAAAAATATTTATATATCACTTTTAATATTAATTTTTTCAGTAATATATACTTTTAAAAATAAGTAATAATATACAAAAAAAATTAAATAAATAATAAAAATATTATAATTATATGCTAATAATGTAAAAAAAGAGAAATACTATAAGTATAAATGGTAATAAAGAAATTGTTATATATGTAATATAAGATAGTTCATATATAACAAAAATAATAAAATAATTATTTATAAACGAAAAATACTTGACTTAAAATTATAGTAAAGATATAATTATGAAATATTAAAATTTTTTTTGAGAGAAAGGGGAAAAGTATGGAACAGAATAAAAAATATGGATTATTTACAGCTATAACAATGATTGCAGGGATTGTAGTAGGTTCTGGTATATTTTTTAAAGCAGATGATGTTTTAACATATACTAATGGCAATGTACTTTTAGGTATATTTATATTTTGTATAGCAGCAATAGCCATAATATTTGGGAGCCTTTGTGTAGCACAGTTAGCAACAAGAACAGATAAGCCAGGTGGAATAATAACTTATGCAGAGGAGTTTGTTAATAAGGAAACATCATCTGCCTTTGGATGGTTTCAAGTATTTTTATATTTACCATCTTTAATAGCAGTTGTACCTTGGGTAGCCGGTATATACATATGTCAGTTATTTAATATACAAGAGGGATTTTTAAATCCTTATACTATAGGACTAATAATTATAGTATTATGTTATTTAATAAATATATTATCTGCTAAATTTGGTGGGTATTTTCAAAATGCATCTATGATAATAAAATTAATACCATTAGTATTATTCGCTATATTTGGCTTAATAAAAGGAGACCCACAAGAAATTTTAATTAAAGATGTAGATACTATTAAAACAGCTGGTATTAGTTTTGCTATGTTAGCAGCTTTTGGTCCAATAGCATTTTCATTTGACGGGTGGATTATATCAACATCTATATGTCATGAAATAAAAAATAGTAAAAGAAATTTACCAATAGCACTTATTGTTTCTCCAATAGTTATATTAATAGCTTATATTTTATATTTTGTTGGCATTAGTGTATTTGTAGGTCCAGAAAATGTCTTAGAACTTGGTGATAGTAGCGTTAATCAAATGGCAAGTACATTATTTGGTTCAGTTGGTGGAAAAATAATACTTGTATTTGTAATAATATCAGTTTTAGGTACAGTTAATGGTGTAACATTAGGAATGATAAGAATGCCTTATTCTTTAGCTATTAGAAATATGATCCCATTTAGTAAGTCATTGTCAAAAGAAAGTGAAAGTCTTAAAGACATGCCTGTAAATTCCGCTATATTTGCATTTATTGTTACTTTAGTATGGTATGTTATACATTACATAACTCAAAATAATGGTATGCCAGGTGATGTATCTGAAATAGCTATTTGTATTAGCTATTTAAATTATTGTGTTCTATATATTGTAATTATAAGATTAGCTATTAAAGGAGAAATAAAAAATAAGTTTATGGGATATTTTGTTCCTTTTATGGCTATAATTGGTTCAATAATAATTTTATTAGGTGGATCTAACAACCCATTATTTATATATTATTTAATTATATGTTTTATAGTTATGTTTTGTGGATATTTTTATTATAAAAATACTAAATAATATTAAAAATTTACAATTATTACCTTGAATTAGTTTTTATTATTTGAACATAATAATATTACAAAGCTAATAATTAATATAATATATTATTGTATAAATTAATAGTTTTGTTGACAATAGAGTATAATGACAAAATATGAGGTGATTTATTATGGCAAGTAATAGAAAAGCAGTTCCAGAAGCAAGAGCAGCCCTTGATGCATTTAAATATGAGGTTGCAAATGAAATAGGAGTGCCTTTAAAAAAAGGCTATAATGGAGATTTAACTTCATACCAAAATGGTTCTGTTGGTGGCTATATGGTTAAAAAAATGATTGAAGCTCAAGAAAGACATATGGCAGGACAACAAAATAGCTAATAGTTAATAAAAAGAGTATTACTTATTTTTTTTTAAGTGGTACTCTTTTTTAATACAAAATATTAAAAATTTGACTTTATATTTTAAAATATATTTAAGGAGATAATTTTATGGAAAATGTATTATTTAAAATTGCTAAAATATTTAGAGAAGTTAAAGAAAGACATAATTTAATGAATATAACTTTATTTGAAGAGAATGAAAAAGAAATAGAAAATAGTGTATTAAATTATATAATAAATTTATTAATTAGGGGAACACCACATATTAGTTTTAAGTTTTTTGTTGAGTTATATATTGAAAATATTAAGTTTAAAAATCGTTTAAATATTAATGAGTTAAATAAGTTAGTTTTAATAAGAAATTGCTTAGATTTGTTAGTTACATATAATATAGATGAGTTTTTGGAGTTATCAATGTCTATATGTAAAAATGAAGATAAAGATAAAATTTTAATTATCCTTAATGAAATATAGAATTTATTTTATAAAAATATTTAATATATTTATTTATTATGTTATAATTATATAAATTACTAAATAAAAGGAGCTTTATATATGAGTATTCTAACAGTAAAAAATGTAAGCCACGTTTTTGGAGGTAGAACAATTTTTGAAGATGTATCTTTTAGATTATTAAAAGGTGAGCATATTGGACTTATTGGGGCTAATGGTGAGGGTAAATCTACTTTTATGAAAATAATAACAAACAAACTTATGCCAGACGAAGGAACTATTGAATGGTCTAATCGTGTAAGAGTTTCATATATGGATCAACATGCAGAACTTAAAAAAGGTGATAGCATAAGAGATAGCTTAAAAGTTGCTTTTGAATATTTATTTAATATAGAAAAAGAGTTAAATGACACATATATTAAAATGGGAGAAGCCAATGAAAAAGAAATGGATAAATTAATGGAAAATGCGGCTAATCTTCAAGACATATTGGATATGAACGACTTTTATAATATTGATATAAAAATTGATGAAATAGCTCGTGGTCTTGGACTTTATGATTTAGGACTTGATAAAAGTGTAGATGACTTATCTGGTGGACAGAGAACAAAAATACTTTTAGGTCGATTACTTTTACAAAATCCAGATATACTTCTTTTAGATGAGCCTACAAACTATTTAGATGAAGAACATATAAGTTGGCTTAAAGATTATCTTTTAAAGTATGAAAATGCTTTTATTCTTATATCTCACGATTTAGAGTTTTTAAATAGTGTTGTAAATATTATATATCATATAGAAAATGCTAAACTTACCAGATATGTAGGAAATTATAATGAGTTTTTAAGACTATATGAACAAAATAAAAAACAGTTAGAGGCAGCTTATGAAAGGCAACAACAAGAAATAAATAATTTACAAGATTTTATAGCTAGAAATAAAGCTAGAGTAGCTACTGCTGGTATGGCAAGAGCAAGGCAGAAAAAACTTGATAAAATGGATATAATAGAGTTATCTAAAGAAAAGCCAAAGCCAGAGTTTAGATTTAAACAAGCTAGAACTTCAGATAGGCTTATTTTTGAGTCAAAAGATCTTGTCATAGGATATGACCACCCTTTATGTAAGCCTTTAAACCTTCTTTTAGAACGTGGACAAAAAGTTGCTATTGTAGGGTCTAATGGTCTTGGTAAAACTACTCTTTTAAAAAGTCTTTTAGGAGAAATTAAGCCTATTAGTGGCAACGTAATAAAAGGTGCTAATCAATTTATTGGATATTTTGAACAGGAAGTTAAAGAAGACAATAATAAAACTTGTATAGAAGAAATTTGGGACGAATTTCCGTCTTTTACACAATATGAAGTTAGACAAGCTTTAGCTAAATGTTCTTTAACTACTGACCATATAGAGAGTAAAGTATATGTATTAAGTGGTGGAGAGCAAGCAAAAGTTAGACTTTGTAAAATAATGAATAAGGAAACTAATATTCTTGTATTAGACGAGCCTACAAACCATTTAGATAAAGATGCTAAAGATGAGCTTAAAAGAGCTTTAAAAGATTATAAAGGTACTATACTTATGGTTTGTCATGAACCAGAATTTTATAAAGATATTGTTACAGATATATGGGACTTTAAAGATTTAACTTTAAAAATTGTATAGGTGACTTATGAAAATAAATACTACTATTCTTGCTAAAAATTTTATAAAAGAAAACGTATCTAATGGAGATATTGTAATAGATGCTACAATGGGAAGAGGTAATGACACATTATTTCTTAGTCAGCTAGTTGGTAAAGATGGATTTGTATACGCTTTTGATATACAACAAGAGGCAATTGATGATACCAAAACTAAACTTATCCAAAACAACTCATATAATAATGTATCACTTATTTTAGATGGACATGAAAATATGGATAAATACATTAAAGATAATAATGTATCTTGTATAGTGTTTAACTTTGGATATTTGCCAAAAGCTAATCATAATATATGTACTAAGCCAGCTAGTAGTATATTAGCTATACAAAAGTCTTTACAAATTTTAAAGAAAAAAGGGGTTATAAGTCTTTGTGTTTATCAAGGTGGAGATACAGGATTTGAAGAAAAAGAGGCTATTTTTAGGTTTTTAAAGGAATTAGATTATAATAAATATACTGTTATAGTTTCAGAATTTTTTAATAGACCTAATTATCCACCAATACATATAAAAATTATAAAAGAAATATAGAGAGGATTTATATTTATGAATTATAAACTTGTTGCAATAGATTGTGATAATACACTTATAAAACACAATGGAGAAATTCATCCAGATAATATTAAAGCTATAAATATGATTTTAGAAAAAGGTATAAAGGTTGTTATAGCTACAGGTAGAAATGATATACTTGTAAAAGACTATATGGACGAAGCAGGGTTTAAAGAAGAAATAGTAATAGGTTGTAATGGTGCGTCTATAAGAGATTTAAAAGATAATAGCATTATACAACTAAATTATATACCAAAGGACACTATGAAAAAAATAATAGATATATGTCTAAAAAATCATATAAAAGCAAAAATGTATACATTGACAGAAAGTTATTCTACGTCTGAAGAGAATATGGGAGATGAACTTAAAGAAATATTAACTTATACAAAACAATTAAGTTTATCTTTAGAATATAAATTTGAAAAAGACATAGAAAGTTTAATTGATAAAAAAGAATTTTTAAAAGTTGTAATATTAGAAGATGATAGAGAAAAACTATTAAATATACAAAACCAATTTAAAGCTTTAGAAGATATAGACGCTGTTATATCTGCAAGAAACTGTTTAGATATAATCAAAAAAGGTGTGTCTAAAGGAAATGCCTTAAAAGATTATAGTAATATGCTTGGTATAAAACAGGAAGAAATAGTAGCCATTGGTGATAGTGAAAATGACTTAGAAATGTTAAATTTTGCTAGCTTTTCTGTGGCTATGGGAAACGCAGAGGACTTTATAAAACAAGCTTGTGATATGGTTACTTTAAAAAATGATGAAGGTGGCGTTGCATACGCTATAAACAAAATATTTGGTAATGAATAGCATACATAAACAAACACATAAGCATATTAATGGTTCTGACACAGTTATAGTTTTTGTACATGGATTTACAGAGTCTCCTAATCAATTTTTATTTTTAAATAAAATAGCTTTAGATAATGGATATTCTTATTTTAATATATTGTTACCTGGACACGGTAAATCATCTAAAGAATTTTATAAAAATGGATATAAAGAGTGGACTAGTTATTTGGATAATCAGCTAAAAGATATGCAAAAAATATATAAAAATATTATTTTAGTTGGACATTCTATGGGGTGTCTATTATCTATGAATATATATTTAACAAATAAATATAATATAAAAGGTATTTTTTGTATTAATATACCTTTTAATATTAGAGTAAATTTAAAAACTTTTATATCGGCTATAAAAATAGTTTTTATGCCAAATAAAATAAAAGATGATTTTACAAAAATTATGAGTAACCGAACAAGTATATCTAATAAAAAAATATTACATTACCCTTTTTGGATACCTCGATATATAGATTTATTTTATTTAAGCTATAAAATGTATTTTAATATAAAAAATATAAAAATACCAATAATATATTTACAGTCATATAATGATGGACTTGTTTCTATAAAATCTGCTGTTAATATAAGGCATATTTTAAAAAAATATAATATGCAAAAATCAATTATTATTATTTTAAAAAATTCAGAACATTTTATATATAGTAAAGAAGATAAACAAATTATAGAGAGAAGTTTTGTAACTTTTTTAAAAAAATATAATATTTAAGAGGTGGGGTTATGAATAAAATATTAAAAAAACTTAACTCTATTGGTATAATACCTGTTGTAACTATTGATAATATAGAAAAAGCTATACCACTAGCTAAAGCTTTAGTTGAAGGTGGTATACATTGTATGGAGATTACTTTTAGAACAGAGCAAGCAGAAGAGGCTATTAAAAAAATAACTAAACAAGTGCCTAAAATGCTTGTTGGTGCTGGTACAGTTTTAAGTATAGAACAAGCAGACAAAGCCATTAAGGCTGGAGCTAAATTTTTAATAAGTCCAGGATTAAATCCTAAAGTTGTTAAATATTGTATAGAAAAAAATTATTTAATGATACCAGGTATAGCTACACCAAGTGATGTAGAACAGGCTATAAACCTTAATGTTAATATTGTTAAATTTTTTCCAGCTGAATCAGCTGGAGGTATTAATATGATTAAATCTATATCTTCACCTTATTCAGAAATGAAGTTTATACCAACAGGTGGTATAAATAATCAAAATTTAAACCAATATTTATCATTTGACAAAGTTATTTGTTGTGGTGGAAGCTGGATATTAAACGAAGAATATATTGTTAAAAATCAATTTGATAAAATTACAAAACTATGTAGAGAGGCTATTTTTACTATGCTTGGCTTTGAAATAGACCACGTTGGTATTAATACAGAAAATGAGACAGTAGCTAAAGATATAGCTAGAAATTTTAGTCAATTTTTTAATTTTTCTATAAATGAAAATGAATTTTCTATATTTATGGATAAGAGCGTTGAAATAATAAAAAATATTTATTTAGGAAATCATGGGCATATTGCTATAAAAACTAATTATATAGAACGCGCTATTAATTATATTGAGATAATGGGTGGTAAATTTGACATTAATACTATTAAAAAAGAAGATGGAAAAATTATATCAATATTTTTAGAAGATGAAATAGGTGGATTTGCTATTCAGTTGGTTCAAAAATAAGTATAAAATAAAAGATTAAATATTAAAATATTTAATCTTTTATTTTATACTTATTTTTTTATTTCTTCATCAATAGCTTTTCTTATTTCTTCAATTTTTAATCCATAAATAATATGAGCATTATGTTCATCAAGGGTAATAACTTTGCTAGCACCTGTTTCATTTATTAAAATATTTTCATTTAATTTAGATATATCGTTTAAAACAAGTCTTAATCTAGTCATACAATTAGTAATTTCTTTAATATTATCTTTTCCACCAATACCCTCTAATATTTTTTTCACATTTACATTACCAATATAACCTTCTTTTTCTTTTTCTTTTTTTATTTCCTCATCTATTACTTGCCTTATTTCATTTATTTGTAATCCATACACAACATGTACATCATTACCATCTATAATAACTTTAGTAGCACCAGTTTCATTTTTTAATAAATCTTCATCTATTTTAGATACATCTGCTAAAACAAGTCTTAATCTAGTCATGCAATTAGTAATATGTTTAATATTTTCTTTTTCTCCAAGACCTTTTAGGACTTTTTTAGCATAGTCTGATGTAAGTGTATTAAAATCCACATTACTCATAATAATTGCCTCCTTATAATAAGTTAATTTATATTTATATTTCTATATAAATTATACCAAAAAAATTTTTTTTTTCAACTATTTTTATTAAAAAAGATAATATATATTATATAATAATAAAATAAATATATACATAATATACTATTTATTATATAAAATAATTAACAATTTATATATTTTATTAATAATTTTTCTATTAATTTTATATCACACTTACCATTAAAGGCTTTCATACATTGTCCTATTAAATATTTTAGAGCTTTTTCTTTACCATTTTTATAATCTTCAATGCTTTTAGTATTATTTTGGATTATATTTATAATTGTATTTTCTATTAAATTTTCATCTTGTATTAAATATAAATTATTATTTTCTATAAAATTAATAGGGTCTATATTATTAATAATTATTTGATAAAAAACATTTTTAAAGGTTTCTCTAGTTATTTTATTTAATAAAAATACATTTAAAAGAGAATAAATATTATTAGTATTAAAATATATATTATTAATATCTAAATTGTTTTCTTTTATTATTTTAAATGTTTCATTAGATATAAGATTAGCTATTTCTTTAGGTTTATTTGTCATAGACACTAACGTTTCAAAAAGGTTAGTTATTTTAGAGTTAGATAATATATTATCTATATCATTATTTGATAAATTATATTTTTCTATATAAATCTTTCTTTTTTCTTGAGGTAATATAGTCATATTTTTTATAATATTTTCAATAAATTCTTTTGATAATATTATTTTATTTATATCTGGTTCTTTAATGTAACAATAATCATCGGGCTTTTCTTTATTTCTCATAAATATAGTTTTATTTTCATTTTCAGAGAATTTTCTTGTTTCTATATTTATATGTTGCCCATTTTCTAATAAATTTATATGTCTGTTAGTTTCATATTTTATGGCATTTTTTATTGACTTAAATGAACCTACATTTTTAATTTCAACTCTATTACCTAAAGGTTCATTTGATTTTCTAACAGATAAATTTATATCCACACGCATAGAGCCTTCTTGTATTTTACAATCAGATATATTACAAAAAACCAATAATTCTTTTAATAACTTTAAAAATTCTATTACTTCTTCATCATTTTCAAAATCAGGTTGTGTGACTATCTCTAAAAGCGGAATACCAGCTCTATTATAGTCAATGTTATTATTTTTAGATATTTTACCAGCATCTTCTTCTATATGTATTTGTTTAATATTTATTTTTTTATTATTTAACATTATATATCCATTTTTACATATAGGGTTATAAAATTGTGTTATTTGATAACCTTTAGGTAAATCTTTATAAAAATAAGTTTTTCTATCAAATATTACTTTATTATCTATCTTACAATTTGTAGCAAGACCTGTTTTAATAGCAAGTTTAATAGCTTCTTTGTTTGGAATAGGTAAAGCTCCTGGTAAACCAAGACAAATAGGGCAAACATTTGTATTTTCTATATCTCCAAAGTTAGACTTACACATACAAAACATTTTATTAGAAGTAAGGAGTTCAATATGAACTTCTAATCCTATATTAACTTTATACCTCATATTATCCTCCTTTATATATTATTAGGTCTTTTAAGGTGAAAGTTAGTATTTTTTTGGAATTTTATAGCAGTATTTAAAATAATATTATCCTTAAGAAAATTACCTATTAATTGTAAACCTATTGGCATATTATTTTTGGTAAATCCACAAGGGATAGATATGGAAGGTATACCAGTTAAATTAGCACCAGCTAAAAAAATATCAGTTTCGCTAGTATCATCAAAAGATACAGGAGTTTTAGGTGTTGTAGGTGCTAATAAAATATCATATTTTAAAAAGGCATCTTTAAACTGTTTTGATATATAGTTTTTAGCATTTAAAGCATTTTTATAATAGCTATTTTTAGTATCTTTATTTTTTAATACAAAGTTACCAAACATAATTCTTTTTTTAACTTCTACACCAAAACCCTCTGTTCTTGACTTTATACATAACTTTTCTAAACAATCTGTTTTAGGTTTATATCCATATTTTATACCATCATATCTTGCCATATTTGATACAGCTAAAGCACTAGATAAAATTTGGTATGTAGGTATAGAATATTCTATTATATCTAAGTTGATTTCTTCTATTATAGCACCTAAATTTTTAAAAATATTTATAGCATTAAATATTTCAGATTTAATCTCATTATCACTATATTCAATAAAATTTTTACAGACACCAATTTTTAAGTTTTTTATATTAAAATTATTATCTAATAGTTTAAATTTAGGATTTTTTATTGTAGTAGTATCATTTTTATCATATCCACTAATTATCTCTAAAATGTTACAACAATCTAAAGCATCTTTTGTCATAGGTCCTATTTGGTCAAACTCTGGTGCAAATCCAATAAGTCCATATCTTGATACTAGCCCATAAGTAGGTTTTATACCAGTTACGGAACAAAATGCAGATGGTTGTCTTATAGAGCCACCTGTATCAGAACCTAAAGTCAAAATTGCTTCATTATATGCCAAAGCACTAGCAGAGCCACTACTAGAGCCACCAGTAGATTTTGTATTATCCCAAGGATTTTTACAACCACCAAAAAAAGATGTTCTACCAGTATCACCCATAGCAAATTCATCCATATTAAGTTTACCTACTAATATAACTCCAGCTTTTTCTAGTCTTTCAAAAACCGTTGCACTATATGGAGGTATAAAATCTTCTAGCATTTTAGATGCACAAGTAGTTTTTATACCTTTAGTACATATATTATCTTTTATAGATATAGGAACTCCGGCTAAAATAGATAAGTTTTCACCTTTATCAATTTTATTTTGGATTTCTTTAGCTTTATTATAGGCATATTCTTCTGTAAAACATATATAACCATTGCTTTTATTTTTAACATTATCAAAAAAATATTTAATAACTTCTAAACAACCTAATTCTCTATTTTTTATTTTGTTACCAAGTTCTATTGCAGTCATATTGAAAATATTCATATAGCTAATCTCCATTCTAAAGTTATATTATTTCATCTTCAATATTATTATGAAATATTTCTTCTGTTTGTGGCACATATATAAGTTTTTTACAATTTTTTATTATATTATTAATTTTATCTAATATATATTTTTTTTCATTAGTAGTAATATTAAAATTTGAGATAATTTCTAAATTTTTAATATATTCTTCGTCTAACATATTTTAACCTCCCGCAAATTTAGCTTATTTATTTTATCATATAATTTTTAATATTTAAAGAGTTTTATATAATATTAATAAGTAAATATACTTATAGTAAAAAATAATTAAATTATAATTAATTTTTTTATTTTATATATAACTAATTATTATAAATAATACATAAATATTGCATATTTGCTTTATTAAATAGTAATAACATAAATTTGTAGGATAATTAAATTATCTTTATATACTATTCTAATATAAAAGGATTATTTATACTACATAAAAATTTTATTTAAATATTTTAAAATATTAAAAATTATAAAAAGGAGAGACTATTATGAATAAAAAAATTGACTGGAGAGTAAGATTTGAAAATCCAGTATTCTGGATAAATACATTATTATCTATTTTAGTACCTATTCTAGCATATTATGGTATGACAGCAGAAGATTTTACTACTTGGGATAGTATATTAAATATAACTTTGGACGCACTTAAAAATCCGTATGTATTAGGTTTATCATTAGTTTCTTTATGGAATAACGTTATAAACCCAGTTACAAAAGGTATAACTGATTAGGATAAGATAATAAGTATAATTTTTTATCTAATAAAATAAGGAGGTATAAGCCTCCTTTATTTTATTATCATATAATTAAAATAAAAAATTTATAAATAAAAATATTATAACGAACATTTATATAATATATAGAGTTAAACATATTATAATTTTATATGTATTTAAAACTAGTTATTACTAATACCTTTTTATAATAAAAACTAAAACAAAAATCTATTTATAATTTTTATTTTGAAAAATAAAGTCATAGATTAACTACAATATATAATTATAATGTATATAGTTTATAACTATTAAAATTTATAAAAATTTAACAGTTTTGTATTGGTACTTTATAAAATTTATGTTATAATAAAAAGAGTTTAAATTATTTAGTAGGGTAGGTGTAAAAATGAATTCAACAGTAGATGGCAAAATATCTAGTATAAGTATGTTTTTTGAAGGATTAAACTTATCTAAGCTTAGTATACCTAGCATACGCATATCAGATGTAGTAGATATATTAATAGTTGCTATTTTCATATATATAATAATGAATTGGATTAGAGAAACTAGAGCATGGTCATTATTTAAAGGTATGATAGTTATACTTATATTAAGTATATTATCATTTAGGCTTAATTTATATACTACATACTGGATTATACAAGAAACATTTTCTGTTGGGGTAATTGCCCTTTTGATTTTATTTCAACCTGAATTTAGAAAAGGTCTTGAACAAATAGGAAAAGGAAGCCTTACTAAAAATATATTTAATAGTAGTTCTCAAGAGCATATTATACCTAAAAATATTTTAGATGAAATATTAACAGCCTGTTTTATAATGGGTAAATCTAAAACAGGAGCAATAATTGTAGTAGAACAAAAAGTAGCATTAGGTGACTTTGAAGAAAGTGGTATACCTATAGATGCTATTGTTACAAATCAATTGCTTATTAATATATTTGAAAATAAAACGCCTTTACATGATGGTGCTGTTTTAATACGTAATAATCGTATAAAAAGAGCAACTTGTATTTTACCTTTAACTAGGTCAGAGATAGGCTTAGATTTAGGTACAAGACATAGAGCAAGTGTAGGAGCAAGTGAGGTTTGTGATGCTTATATATTTGTTGTATCGGAAGAAACAGGTGCAGTTTCTATAGCTCATAATGGTAAATTACACAGAAACCTTACAAGAGAACAAATAGAAGAAATGTTTAAACAACAAGAAAAACAAGGTGCTAAAAAAATAAATTTATGGAAAGGAAGAGGCTAATGTATAAAAGAATAAAATATTTTTTTACAAATAATCTTTATTGGAAAGCCTTATCTGTTTTAATGGCAGTTGTTTTATGGTTTGTTGTTATGAATATGAATAATCCTACTGAAATAAAAACATTTTCATTAAGTATAAGTTTTTTAAATGAAGATAGACTTGAAGAAAATAATATTGCTATTTTAAATATAGATGAACTAAAAAGTCAAAAGGCAGAAATAAAAATAAGAGGAACTAGAACAACGTTAGATGAAATTAGTAAAAAAGTTAATAAAGATAACATAAAAATAACACTAGATTTAGAGCAACTTTTATCTTATAACATAAGTGATGAACCTTTAGAAGTTTCTGTAAATTTAAAACCATCTATGCCTAATATATCATATCCTAATAATAATTTTGAAATTGTTAGTTTTTATCCTACTACTTCTACTATATATTTAGATAGTATTATAACAATACCTAAAAAAATACATCCTAAAACTATTGGTGAAACAAAAGATGGATATATAGCATATGAGCCAGAGATTTCATCAGAATATATACAAGTCACAGGCCCTAAATCTATTGTTGACCGAATACAAGTTATATATGCAGAAGTTGATATAACAAATCAAACCTCTACAATAGAACAAAAAGTTGTACCAGTGGCATATGATAAAGAAGGTAACGAAATAAAAGATATAACATTTAATATGGAAGAGGTATATATTAAAGTTCCTATAAATTTACAAGGAATTTTAAGTATAGTAGAGCCAGAATTAGTTGGAGAATTACCAGATGGTTACGTTATAAATAGTGTATCTTATACGCCTAAAACAATAGAAGTTATAGGTAATACAGATAGTATAAAAAATATAACAAAAATAATTTTACCAGAAATAGATATAACAGGTATTATTAAATCAACAGAGTATACGTATGACATATCATCTATATTAAAACAGCATAATTTAAGATTAAAAAATTCTAGTAATAGTAAAGTAGAAATTTTAATAGATGTAAGCCAGACTATATCTAAATCTATATCTATACCAACAAATAAAATTAACATATTAGGATATAATGATGAAGTAGTTATAGATATACTAGATGAACTTTTAATAGATATTGCTGGAGATGAAAGTTCAATTAATAATATAAATATAGATGATATAAATATTAGCATAGATATTTCTAATCTTGATTTAGGAACTCATAATATAAAGGCGAATCTAGAATTACCAAATGGCATAAAATTATTAAAGGAACCTTATATAAACATAAATATAACTAATAAGGAACAAAGTTCTAAAGAAAAAACAGAACAAATCTCTAGTAAAGATGACACGCAAAATGGAGAAGAAGTTATTACAGAAAAAGAAACATTAGAAGAAAGTTCAAATATAGAAACTACAATAAATAACGATTTATAAATATATAAAAATATTTAATAATAAATAGGTGTAGAAATTTTCTACACCTATTTTATTTATTCAATCAATTTATAAGCTTATTTTTAAAATTTTCTTAAATATATTATCAAAATAATTTTTAATTTATAATTAAACATCTGCAAGTTTTTTATAAATATTTAAACGTTTTTTAGAATCTTGCTCACATAAATCAAATAATTGTTCAGCAAGTTCTGGGAATGCACGTTGTAAAGATGTATAACGAACTTCACCAGCTAAAAATTCTTTAAATGAACCTGTAGGTTCTTTAGAATCTAATATAAATGGATTTTTACCTTCTTGTTCAAGAGTTGGGTTATATCTATATAATTGCCAATATCCACAATCAACAGCTTTTTTAGCTTCTTCTAAAGAATAAGTCATATTAATACCGTGACTTATACAAGGAGCATAAGCAATAATTAAAGATGGACCTGGATAGCTTTCAGCTTCTACAATAGCTTTTAAAACTTGGTTTTTATCAGCACCCATAGATACTTGAGCTACATATATATATCCATAGCTCATAGCTATCATACCAAGGTCTTTTTTACGCAATTTTTTACCAGAAGCGGCAAATTTCGCAATAGCAGCCGTAGGAGTAGCCTTAGATGCTTGGCCTCCAGTATTAGAATATATTTCTGTGTCGAATACAAAAATATTAATATCTTCACCAGATGCAAGAGCATGGTCTAAACCACCAAATCCTATATCATAAGCCCAACCATCTCCACCAAATATCCATTGAGAATTTTTAATAAGATGTTTTTTATTTTCTAATATATATTTAGCTTCATCACTAGTTTCATTTTTAAGTGCTTCAATAACAGCAGCAGAAGTAGATTTTGATTCTTCTCCTTTATACATTGTGTCAATCCAAGCTTGTAAAGTATCCTTTAAGTCATTATTAGATGTAGATGATATGATAGCTTCTGCTTTTTCTTTTAAAGTTGTTCTTTGTTTAGATACACTTATAGCCATACCTAAACCAAATTCAGCATTGTCTTCAAATAAAGAGTTTGCCCAAGCAGGACCATGACCATTATGGTTTTTAGTATAAGGTGTACTAGGAGCAGAACCACCCCAAATAGAAGAACAACCAGTAGCATTAGCTATATACATTCTATCACCGAATAATTGTGTAATAAGTTTTGCATAAGGTGTCTCACCACAACCAGGACAAGCACCAGAGAACTCAAATAATGGTTGTTCAAATTGGCTACCTTTAACAGATTTTTTATCCATAGGATTAGCTTTTGGAGAAAGAGATACAGCATATTCCCAGTTAGGAACTTCGTCCATTTGAGTATCTAAAGGTTTCATAAGGATAGCCTTTTCTTTAGCAGGACAAATTTCAACACAATTTCCACATCCAGTACAGTCTAATACAGAAACTTGAATTCTATAAGTATAGTCTTCAAATCCTTTACCAATAGCTTTTTTACTATTAAATCCTTCAGGAGCATTTTTAGCTTCTTCTTCATTAATAAGAAATGGTCTAATTACTGCATGAGGACATACATAAGAACATTGGTTACATTGAATACAGTTGTCAATATTCCATTCTGGAACTTCAATGGCAACTCCACGTTTTTCATAAGCAGCAGTACCATTTTCAAATGTACCATCTTCATATCCTTTAAATGCTGAAACAGGTAATGAATCACCTTTCATAGCATTAATAGGTTCTAATATTCTAGTAATAAATTCAGGTTTGTCAATGCTAGTAATAACTTTTTCTTCATCTTTAGCATTAGCCCAGCTAGATGGTACTTCAACTTTTTTAACAAGCTCTATACCTTTTTCAACAGCTTGTTGGTTCATAGCAACAACTTTTTCACCTTTTTTACCATAAGCTTTAACAATAGCTTCTTTCATATATTTAACAGCTTCATCAATAGGAATAATATTAGCTATTTTAAAGAAAGCAGATTGTAAAACAGCATTAAAACGTTTACCAAGACCAATTTCTTTAGCTATAGAAACAGCATCTATTGTATAGAAGTTAATTTTGTTGTTTGCAATATATCTTTTTACATTTGCTGGTAAGTTTTCATCTAGTTCAATGTCATTCCACTTACAGTTTAATAAGAAGCTACCACCTTCTTTTAAACCTTCTAATATATCATATTTGTCAAGATATGATGGTTGATGACAAGCGATAAAATCAGCAGTAGTAACAAGATATGGAGAGCGAATTAATTTTTTACCAAAACGTAAATGAGAAGTAGTTAAACCACCAGATTTTTTAGAGTCGTATGCGAAATATGCTTGAGCATACATATCTGTGTGATCACCAATAATTTTGATAGAATTTTTATTAGCACCAACAGTACCATCAGCACCTAATCCCCAGAATTTGCAACTAATAGTTGATTCATCTGTAACATCAACCTCTTTACCAACTTTTAATGAAAGATGAGTAACATCATCATTTATACCAATTGTAAATCCATTTTTAGGTTCTTCTAAATCAAGGTTTTCATAAACTGCTATAATTTGAGCAGGAGTAGTATCTTTAGAACTAAGACCATATCTACCACCAACAATAGTAGCTTTTCTATTAGCATTAAAGAAAGCAGTACAAACATCTTGATATAAAGGTTCGCCAAGAGCGCCTGGTTCTTTTGTTCTATCTAATACAGCTATTTTTTTAGCAGTAGTAGGGATGGCTGCTAATAATTTTTCTTGTACAAAAGGTCTAAATAAATGTACATTTACTAAACCAACTTTTTCGCCTTTTGCTCTTAAAAAGTCAATTGTTTCTGAGATTGTATCACATACAGAACCAATAGCAACTATAACTTTTTCAGCTTCAGGGTCACCGTAGTAGTTAAATAATTTATAGTCTCTACCAGTTAATTTATTAATTTCACCTAAATATTCTTCTACAATGGCTGGAACATTGTTATAGAAAGTATTAGATGATTCACGAGCTTGGAAGAATATATCATTGTTTTGAGCAGTACCTCTAGTAACAGGATTTTGAGGATTAAGAGCGTTATCTTTAAAACGTTTGATAGCATCCATATCTACAAGTTCTTTAACTTTATCAAAATCTAAAACTTCAATTTTTTGTATTTCGTGAGATGTTCTAAATCCATCAAAGAAATTTAAAAATGGTACTCTAGATTTTAAAGTAGATAAGTGAGAAACAGCGGATAAATCCATAACCTCTTGTACATTTGAAGAAGCAAGCATAGCAAATCCAGTTTGACGACAAGCCATAACATCAGAGTGATCTCCAAATATACTAAGAGCATGACTAGCAATAGTACGAGCGCTAACATTTATTACACAAGGTAAAAGCTCACCAGCTATTTTGTACATATTAGGAATCATAAGTAACAAACCTTGAGAAGCAGTATATGTAGTAGCTAATGCACCTGTAGCTAATGCACCATGAAGCGCACCAGCAGCACCAGCTTCAGATTGCATTTCTACAACTTCTACTGTTTGACCAAACATATTTTTTTTGCCTTTTGAAGCCCATTCATCTATATGTTCTGCCATAGGAGATGATGGAGTTATAGGATAAATATTAGCAACTTCTGAAAATGCATAAGATACTTCAGCAGCAGCTTGATTACCATCCATAGTTTTCATAATTTTAGACATTTTTAGTCCTCCTTTTATAATATTAAAGCTTTATATAATATTAAAACATTGGTTTAAAAATAGAAATAATTAAAATTTTATAATTTAATTATTGCATATAGTTTATTTACTATATTAAATATTATATCAAGGTTATATTATTTAGTAAATAAAAATTATAATTTTAACAATAGTTTTTTTTCATAATAGTTATAAGATATATTTATAGCTAAAAATAAATAATTATGATAAAAATAAATATAACTTTATATAAAATAGTATTGACATAGTTATTAAAATATGATAATATACATGAGAATAAAGAAGAAGCTCTACTTCTCACCTTACGGTATATAGCTTTAAGGTTAACTGTTTTCATATTTTAATGCCTATGTGCATTTTTATGGATTTTAAGTAGGAGCATTTTATTGCTCTTTTTTATTTTTCAATTTTTAGGAGGTGCTCGCAATTAACGAGTTAATGATTAACGAACAAATTAAAGATAAGGAAGTTAGAGTTATAGGTGATAATGGAGAACAACTTGGTATTATGTCAGCTAGAGAAGCACAAGCTTTAGCCGATGATAAAAGTTTAGATTTAGTTAAAATTTCACCTACAGCTAAACCACCTGTTTGCAAAATTATGGATTATAGTAAATTTAAGTTCGACAAAGCTAAAAAAGAAAAGGAAGCTCGTAAAAAGCAAAAAGTGGTTTCTGTTAAGGAGTTACGTTTATCCCCTAATATCGATAAGCACGATGTGCAAGTTAAAGTAAAAAAAGCAATAGAGTTCCTTAAAAATGGTGACAAAGTTAAAATTAGTATAAAATTTAGAGGTAGAGAACTTGGTCATACAGATATTGCCAATGACATCATGGCTGATTTTGCAGAAAAAGTTAGCGAATATGGTATTATAGAAAAGGCTCCTAAAATGGAAGCTAAGTCTATGGCAATGTTTTTATCGCCTAAAGTATAAATCTTACAAGGGAGGACATTTAAAATGCCTAAATTAAAAACAAAAAAAGCAGTTTCTAAACGAGTTTCTGTTACTGGTACTGGTAAATTAAAGAAAACAAAAGCTAATAAACAACATATACTTACTAAAAAATCTACTAAGAGAAAAAGAGGTCTTAGAAAAGCTAATTTAGTAGACAAATCTAATATGAAACAAATGAAAAAAGTATTACCTTATATTTAATTGATAACTCATAAGGAGGAAATTTATAATGGCTAGAATTAAAGGTGCTATGAGTGCACGTAAAAAACATAAAAAAGTTTTAAAAATGGCTAAAGGATTTGTTGGGGCTAGAAGCAAACAATATAGAATAGCTAAACAATCTGTTATGCGTGCTATGGCTCACGCTTTTGCAGGTAGAAAACAAACTAAGAGAGAATATAGAAGACTTTGGATTACTAGAATTAATGCTGCTGCTAGAATAAATGGTTTATCTTACAGCAAATTTATGAATGGTATCAAAAATGCTGGTATTAATATTAATAGAAAAATGCTTGCAGAAATGGCTGTAAATGATGCAAATGCTTTTGCTAAACTTGTAGAAACAGCTAAAGCTAATCTTAAATAATAAATAAAGTAATAAAAAGGTTGTAGATTTTATCTACAACCTTTTTATTACTTTATTTATTATGGTTATTTACCGTTTTTAGTGGATCTTAAAATATTAAATAATAAAAAGATATTTGTATATATTATTATTTTAAATATTTTAGGTTAAATGTTATATAAAATAAGTATATTCTTAATAAAAAATATATAAAATTTTAGGCTTACATATTTTATATGAGCATATTTTAATAACAAACAAACTTTAACCACAACTATTGACAAACAACCTTTTAATTTTTTTACAGAAAAATATTAGGAATTGACATTTTTTATATATAGTACTAAAAAATTTTATTTCTTTAATTATAAAGGCTTTTTACCATTTGTTGTAAGGTATTATTCACAAAAAACAAATGGTAAAGATATAATGGGTTTATAATTTTAAACAATATTATAATTAAATCTATATAATAAATATTAATTATACATACTATATGTAAGCATTTCTTATATTTACCAAAAATTTATTAAAAAAATATTATTTTTATTCTTTTTTATTATGTTGTTTCATGATATAATATAAAGAAAATATTTATTATAAAAATATGTGAGGTTTTTATGAAAAAGTTTAATTTATTTGTTTTAATATTTATAATATGTATTGTAAATACTGTAAATATATTTGCAATAACAGATACAAACATATTTACAGATACAATTAATAATACATATGAAGGTACAAAAGATGCTAAGCCTTTAATAAGCAATTTAAAGTTTTCAGATGTTTATGATGGACATTGGGCAAAAGAAGGTATAACAAAAGCAGGAGCTTTAGATATGGTTAAAGGATATGAAAAAACATACAGACCTAATAGTTATGTTTCAAATCAAGAAGCTTTAGCTTTTGTCATTAGAGTTATTGGGCTTGAAAAACAGGCACAAACAGAAGGACAAAGACTTAAAGACCAAGCAGAATCTCAAAATAGTCTTTTGCCTATATGGTCTATTGGATATTTAAGTTTAGCAAGAAATAACGGACTTATAACCATAGACCAATATAATCAAGCTATAACAACAAATCAAGAATCATTACCAGAAGGTTCTTTTAAAAGAAATGATAATGCAACAAGAGAACAAGTTGTTAATTGGGTTGTACAAGCGCTAAATACTATAAGACAGCAACCATTAGTTTCTAATAGTCAACAAAGTATTTATAATTATTCAGATTGGCAAAATACAGCTGTTGAATATGTAGAAAATATGGAGATAGCTTTAGATAATGGTATAATAAAAGGCGACCAAAATAATAGGCTTAATCCTAAAGGGGCTTTAACTAGAGCTGAAATGGCTCAAATATTAAGCAATATGGATAACCTATATAATGAAGCGGTTGGTCTTACTAAAAAAACTGGTACTGTTGGTGGAATAAAAGACAATCAAACAACTATGACTGGTCAAGCTACACTAGAAAGAAGTATATACATAAGAACAGCAGATGGTAAGATAGATGTAATAAAATATGTTATGGAAAGTAGTTCTTCACCACAGTCTTTAGACAAAGATGCAGTTGTTTATAATGGTGGAGCAGTTACAGGACTTGCTAGTGTTAGAGAAGGAAGTCAAATAGAATATTTAGTAAATGATACTGATAAAACAGTTAAATTTGTAAGTGTGAAATATAAAGCTGTAAATCTAACAGAAGCAAATGGAAAACTTAATAAAATAGATTTTCAAAATGGAATTATACAAATAAAAGATAACTCTAATAAAACTTATAACTATTATGTAGCAGATGGTATAGCTAGTTCAGATATAAATGGAAATTATATCTTTATGGAAGGTAAAAGAAGAAAAGAACAAGATTTACCTATTGGTAGTATGGTAAAACTAGAACTAAAAAATAATATAGTAACTAAAATAACATATGTAGGAGATGCTACATTATCACAAGAACTTAGAGGTGTTGTTGTAGAAAATAATTCTGAGTTTGGATATCTTGTAGTAATTGATAATAATGGAAATCAAGTTACTAAAAATTATTTTGAAGGCCAAATAGAAGTTGAAAAACAGCCATATTATGAAAGTGGAGATGATATAGGTTATTTAGACCAAATGTTTCCAAATTTTGAATATGACCCTAGAGATACTACTATTGACCAAATAGAAGCAGGAGATGTTGTTTTTATAACCAGTAGTAAAAATGACCCTACTTATATAGAGAAAATTAGTGCATCACCTAATTATATTATGAAACGTGGTAAAGTTTCACAAATTACAAATAATGTTGATATAATCAAAATGTTAGTTCAATTTGATAATGGTCAAACATCTTGGTATGACATACCTAGTGGTGTGTATGCTTCTAAAGGAGGCAAACCAATAGAACTATCAAATGTAGTGGCTGGTGACTATGTTAAACTTCTTATAAATGAAGCTATTTTATCTCCAGGTGAAACTATGGAATCAGTTAAAGAAGTTTTAGTAGAAGATTCTGGACATTTAATAGGAGATATATTAAAAGGTCAAATTGGTGCTATTGATTCTATACAAAAAACAATGTCTTTACAACATTCATATACATTAGATGACTCTGGTTGGAGTAACTATCAACAAATAAGAAAACTTAGCACATCAAATAAAAATATTATGTATTATTACAATGGTACTAGAGTTTCTGAAGATTTTGTAAAATCAAAATTAAAAAGATCAAATGGAGAAGTTTATGTTGCTTTAGAAAATGGATATTCTGGAGATAATATTAGTAAAATAACATTTAGAACAGGTAGAGATGAACCATTAAATCCAGATATTGTTACTTCGGTAGATGGTGTAGGCAACTTTACAACAGCAGGTAATGGTACTATAAATACAGATGCTGGTACTATTGTTAGAAAAAATGGTAACCTTGTAGATACTACTAATATTAGTGTTAATGACTATGTTAGAGTTTCTTTAAATGGTGATGGAAAAGCAGGTATTGTAGATATATATGAAGCTCCAGTTTCAAGCTCTGTAGCAATAGCTAGAGGTAGAGTAAAACAAATAGAAGATAATAAATGGTTTACTGTAACATCTATGAGTCAATTAAATGGAGAGAAATGGGAATACAGTCCAGTTGAAAGAAAATTCACAATAGACGAACAAACTCTTTATATAACTGAAAATGGAATTCAAAATATTAGTCAGTTTATTGGATATACAGAAAATTCTAGTATAGACAAAGCATTTACAATTATAATTGATGGAGATAGAGCTACGCATATTATAGATGCGCCATATCCTACTAAACTTGTTTCAGGTACTGTTTATGAAACAGGAGACACAATAAAAGTAAGAGATGGTAAATATATGACAGATAACAAAACGTGGGATGCAGTTAGCGTTAAAGACCCTACAATAAATTTATCAACTAAAGCTAACACTATTGTTATAAAAGATAATAAAGTAACATCTATAAATAGTATACAAAAAGGTGATAAATTAAAAGTATTTACGGAAACTCTACCAAGTAAAATAGCAAGTGGTATAAATGTAGATGCAAGAATTATATTTGTAGAAAATTAATTTTTTAATATATAGCTATTGTTTATTAACAATACTCAATAGCTATATATACTATTTTATATGGAGGAATTAAAATGAAAATATTAAATAGAACAATGGCCTTTGTTATAGGTTTTTCTATTTTTACATCTAATGTTTATGCAGACCCTCTAGATTTTGGTGTTTTTGGGGGTATAACAGAAGGTAGAAAGCTACCAAAAACAACAGAACAACTTTTAAATACAAATAAAAACACAAAAAATGAGTTAAAATCAACATATAAAGAAACTATATTTTTAACAGGGCAACCTAAAGAATATAATGGGAACTTAACAGTAAGTTCTAAAGCTAATACTACAGCTGATAAAGGAACATATAAAGTTACTTATAAAGTAGAAAACGGTGATACTACTCCTGAGGGAATGACTATTAATAGAAATATGGAATATACTGTTAATTATAGAAATGAAGATGATCAAACAATAAAAGATTATGAAGTTTCTAAATGGACAGAACAAATTACAGTTGATGGTAAAACTTATACAATAGATAGTAACCAATCAAAATCATCTATTAGTATAATTGAAGATAAAACTCCAGGGGTAACATATTATAAAGGTGATGTTTCTCACAGAGCAGTTTATACATCAGGTGAAGATAAAATAATACAAGATATAAGTGGTGTTATATATGGTTATAGTAGTGCGTGGTCTTCAACAGAAACTCAAAGATTAAATTGTACTATCCAAACTAAGGATTGGCAAATGGAATATCAAGTAAGACCTAGTGTTTCAGTTAATAAAACATTAGAGTATTCTAAAAATGAACCAACAGCTATAAGTTTTGAAGGTAATTATAAAGAAGTAATGCAAAATAAAAGTGGCTTAAGTTATAACATATATGTTTTACCAACACAATTTACTTATACTACACCTACAACAGGTAATATTTCTATACCAAGTTTTAATACATTTGAACAACTTGTAGCTCCAGATTTAAGCTATTTAAAAGGTCATTTTGCTGAAGAAGATATTAAAAAAATGTTTAGTATGCAAATATTAACAGGAGATCCTAAATTTTATAACCCAAGTCAAGCTATAACAAGAGGACAATTTACAGAAATGCTTGTAAAAGCTATAAAATTGCCAATAGAACAGGAAACTAAGTCTAATAAAAAGGATTCTGTTGAAATAGTATTTTCAGATGTTTTACCAGAAAGAGAAGAATATCCATATATTATGGCAGCATATAAATCAGGACTTGTGGCAGGTAATACTGATGGTAGCTTTTCAATAGATGAACCAATAGAAAGACAAGAGGCAATAGTAATATTACTTAGAGCTTTAGGGCTTGAACATTTAGGACTTGACCCTACACCTATTACACCTTTTGTAGATGATAGTTTTATTGATAGTTGGGCAAAAAGAGAAGTTTATGCAGCTAATAGAATAAATATAATAGCTGGAGATGTAGATGGAAAATTTAACCCTAAGTTATTTATTAGTAAAGCAGAAGCAGCAGCTATTATTAATAGATTAATAAATTATATGAGATATGATATGCAAGTAGATTATACAGAAAATATAGTTAATTTTCCAGATTAATATTTATAATTAGATTATAAACCTTATTTTTTCAAAAGAAAAGTTATAAATGGTTTTGTTTAAATTTTTATATTTGAAAAAATATAGGAACTGCTGTTTTTTAGTACGTAGTGCTAAAAAAATTATTAATTATAATTAAGCTGAGACTTTATTTTTAAAGATAAAAATTATAAATGGGTTTTTGTTTTAATTTTTATATTTGAAAAATAATAGGAACTGCTGTTTTTTAGTACGTAGTACTAAAAAAATTATTAAATAAAATTTTAGTATAACACTTAATTATAGTTTTAAAGCTAAAAAATTAAGTGTTATATTACTTTATATATATTGACAAGTTATATTTATAGTAATATAATTAATAGGTTATGATAAAATAAGAAAAATTTAAGTATAGAGGTGAAAATATGGATACAAAGTACATTTTTGTTACAGGTGGAGTTGTTTCTGGTTTAGGTAAAGGTATTACAGCAGCCTCTTTAGGAAGACTTTTAAAGGCTAGAGGTTATAGAGTTACTATACAAAAATTTGACCCATATATAAATATAGATCCAGGGACAATGAGTCCTTATCAACATGGAGAAGTTTTTGTTACAGATGATGGTGCAGAAACAGATTTAGACATAGGACATTATGAAAGATTTATAGATGAAAATCTTACAGTTAATAATAATATAACTACTGGCAAAATATATTGGTCTGTTTTAAACAAAGAAAGAAAAGGTGAGTATCTTGGAGCGACAGTTCAAGTTATACCACACATTACAAATGAAATAAAAGAAAGAGTATATAGGGCAGGTAAAATAACTCAATCAGATATAGTTATAACAGAAATAGGTGGAACTGTTGGCGATATAGAAAGTGAACCATTTTTAGAAGCAATAAGGCAAGTATCTCATGAAGTGTCTAAAGAAAATGTACTTTACATACATGTTACATTAATACCTTACTTATCAAAATCAGGTGAAATGAAAACAAAACCTACTCAACATTCTGTAAAACAATTATTATCTATTGGTATACAGCCAGATATTATTGTATGTAGAACGGAAAATGAAATAAGTCGAGAAGCTAAAGAAAAATTAGCACTATTTTGTAATGTAGACAAAGATTGTGTTATACAAAATATAGATTGTAATTCTTTATATGAAGTTCCTCTCCTTTTAGAAGAAGAAAATCTTGCAAATATTGTTTGTAAAAAATTATCAATAGAAAATAGAGAACCAGATTTAACAGACTGGTGTGATGTAATAGAAAAACAAAAAAATCTTAATGACACAGTTACTGTTGGTTTAGTTGGTAAATATGTTGAATTACATGATGCATATATTTCTATTGTAGAAGCTTTAAATCATGCAGGTATACATACAGGTACTAATGTAAATATTAAATGGATAAATGCTGAAGAATTAGAACAAACTAGTCCAGCTAATTTATTATCAGATGTGGATGCTATACTTGTACCAGGTGGATTTGGTGAGCGTGGTGTAGAAGGTAAAATAATGGCAGTACAATATGCTAGAGAAAACAAAATCCCATTTTTAGGCATATGCCTTGGTATGCATTGTACAGTTATTGAATTTGCTAGAAATGTATTAGGTCTTAAAGATGCTCATACATCAGAAATAGATCAAAATACTCCGGCTCCTGTAATAGATTTAATGCCTGAACAAAAGGACATAGATGCTCTTGGTGGAACAATGCGACTTGGAGCATATCCTTGTAAGCTTTCAAAAGATACGTTCTCTATTGATGCATACAAAGAAGAACTTATATATGAAAGACATAGACATAGATATGAATTTAATAACGAATATAGAAATGCTATGATAGAAAAAGGGCTTGTAATAGCAGGTGTTTCTCCAGATGAAAAATTAGTAGAAATTGTAGAAATTAAAAAAGAAATTCATCCTTGGTTTGTTAGTGTACAATTCCATCCAGAGTTGAAATCTAGGCCTAATAGACCACACCCATTATTTAAAAATTTTGTACAAGCTATAATAGATAATAAAAATAAATAATTTTATATATTTGTGATATTTTAGATATTGGAGGAAAAATATGGATAAAAATATGGATAAAATAGTTGCTCTTGCTAAATCTAGAGGATTTGTATATGCAGGGTCTGAAATATATGGTGGGCTTGCTAATACATGGGACTATGGCCCTTTAGGGGTTGAGCTTAAAAATAATGTAAAAAAAGCTTGGTGGAAAAAGTTTATTCAAGAAAGTGAATATAATGTAGGAGTAGATTGTGCTATATTAATGAATCCTAAAGTTTGGGTTGCATCAGGGCACGTAGGAGGGTTTAGTGACCCATTAATGGACTGTAAAGAATGTCATGAAAGATTTAGAGCAGATAAAATAATAGAAGATTATATGACTCAAAATAATATAAGTGGTAATCCAGATGGTATGACTCACCAACAAATGAAAGACTTTATCTATGAACATAATATTGGATGTCCTACTTGTAATGCACATAATTTTACAGATATTAGAGAATTTAATCTTATGTTTAAAACACATGCTGGTGTTACAGAAGATAGCAAAAATATAGTTTATCTTAGACCAGAAACAGCGCAGGGGATATTTGTTAATTTTAAAAATGTTCAAAGAACTACTCGTAAAAAAATACCTTTTGGTATAGGTCAAGTAGGTAAATCTTTTAGAAATGAGATTACTCCAGGTAATTTTACATTTAGAACAAGAGAGTTTGAACAGATGGAATTAGAATTTTTCTGTAAACCAGGAACAGAAATGGAATGGTTTAATTATTGGAAAGAATATTGTATGAATTGGTTAAAAAATCTTAATATTAATGAAGAAAATATATGGTTTAGAGACCATGATAAAGAAGAATTATCACATTATAGTAATGCTACAACAGATATAGAATACAAGTTTCCATTTGGTAAAGGTGAACTTTGGGGTATAGCATCTAGAACAGATTTTGACCTTAAACAACATAGTGAACATTCTGGTGATATGTTAGAATATTTTGATCCTGTAACAAATGAAAAATATGTTCCTTATTGTATAGAGCCTTCTTTAGGTGCAGATAGAGTTACTCTTGCATTTTTATGTGAAGCTTATGACGAAGAAGAATTAAAAGATGATAAAGGCAATGTAGATGTTAGAACCGTTTTACGTTTCCATCCAGCAATAGCTCCTATAAAAGCTGCTATTTTACCATTATCTAAAAAATTAAATGATGATGCTATAAAAGTGTATTATACTTTAAGTAAATATTTTAATTGTGAATATGATGATACGGGTAGTATTGGTAAAAGATATAGAAGACAAGATGAAATAGGTACACCATTTTGTATAACATATGATTTTGATAGTGTTGAAGATAATTGTGTAACTATACGCCATAGAGATAGTATGGAACAAGAACGAATTAAAATAGATGATTTATTACAATATATAAATAAAAAACTAGAATTTTAATAAATTTTAAGGTATGGTAATATAACCATACCTTTTTAAAAAATATAAATTGGGTGGTAAAATATTATGAGAAAATTTAATTTAGGTAATAGTGATATAAGTGTATCTGCCATATCTTTAGGATGTATGAGAATAAATAATTTAGAACAAGATAAAGCACAAAATTTAATAGAAAAAGCATATGATTTAGGTATAAATTTTTTTGATCATGCAGATATATATGGAAAAGGAAAATGTGAAGAAATATTTGGAAATATATTAAAAAAATCATATATTAAAAGAGAAGATATTATTATCCAATCTAAATGCGGTATTATACCTGGAAAAATGTTTGACTTTTCTAAAAAACATATATTAAATTCTGTTGATGGTATTTTAAAAAGACTTAATATTGATTATTTAGATATTTTATTATTACATAGACCAGATGCACTTGTTGAACCAGAAGAAGTAAGTGAAGCTTTTGATACTTTATATAAACAGGGAAAAGTAAAAGCTTTTGGTGTATCAAATCAAAATTCTATGCAAATGGAACTATTAAAAAAATATTTAAATCAAAATATAGTAGCAAATCAATTACAATTTAGTATACCACATTCTAGTATGATAAGTAGTGGATTAGAAGTTAATATGCTAACTTCTGGTGCTATAAATAGAGATGGTAGTGTTTTAGATTATTGTAGATTAAACAATATAACTATACAAGCTTGGTCACCTTTTCAATATGGATTTTTTGAAGGTATATTTTTAGATAACGAAAAGTATAAAGAGTTAAATAGTGTTATAGATGATTTGGCTAAAAAGTATAATGTAACAAATATGGCGATAGCTACTTCCTGGATATTAAGACATCCAGCTAATATGCAAGTAATTGTAGGAACAACAAATATAGAAAGACTAGAGGCTATATGTAAGGCAGTAGATATAATTTTAACTAGAGAAGAATGGTATAAAATATATATATCAGCTGGAAATATATTACCATAATGTATTTTATAAAATTTTATTATTAAAAACATACAAAAAAATCAAATAAAACTTAAAATAATGTATCGTTTTAATAAAATTAAAAAAACATAAAAAATATATTGCCTTTTTTTAAAAAAGCTAGTATAATTTTAAAAAATATTTTTAAGGAGATAGAAAAATGGCTTATTATTATGATGAACCTTCAAGAACTTTTAGTGAATATTTATTAGTACCTGGATACTCTTCAACAAAGTGTATACCAGATAATGCAAGTTTAAAAACACCAGTTGTAAAGTATAAAAAGGGTCAAGAAGAACCTAGTTTAGAAATGAATATACCTTTAGTGTCTGCTATTATGCAAGCAGTTTCTGACGATAAAATGGCAATAGCTCTTGCAAAAGAAGGTGGTATATCATTTATATATGGCTCTCAAACTGTTAACCAACAAGCAGAAATGGTAAGAAGAGTTAAAACTCATAAAGCTGGTTTTGTTACAAGCTCATCAAATATTAAACCAGACGACACATTGGATGATATATTAAAGCTTAAAGAAAAAACAGGACATTCTACAGTTGCTGTTACAGATGATGGTACAGCTAGTGGCAAACTTTTAGGTATTGTAACTAGTAGAGACTATAGAGTTAGTAGAATGGATAAATCTACTAAGGTTAAAGAATTTATGACACCTATTGAAAATATGGTTTATGCTGATGAAACTACAACTCTTAAAGAAGCTAATAATATTATTTGGGATAAAAAAATAAATGCTTTACCTATTGTTAATAAAGAACAAAGATTAGTAGCATTTGTATTTAGAAGAGATTATGACTCTCATAAAGAAAATCCATTAGAACTTTTAGATAGTAATAAAAGGTACATAGTTGGTGCTGGTATAAACACTAGAGACTATGAAACGAGAGTACCAGCTTTAGTAGATGCTGGTGCAGATGTTTTGTGTATTGACTCTTCAGAAGGATTTAGTGAATGGCAAAAAATAACTATTAAATGGATAAGAGATAAATATGGCGATACTGTTAAAGTTGGAGCTGGAAATGTTGTTGATAGAGAAGGCTTTAGATTTTTAGCAGAGGCAGGAGCAGACTTTATCAAAATAGGTATTGGTGGTGGCTCTATTTGTATAACTAGAGAACAAAAAGGTATTGGGAGAGGACAAGCAACTTCTGTTATAGAAGTAGCTAAAGCTAGAGATGAATATTTTAAAGAAACAGGTGTATATATACCTATTTGTTCTGATGGTGGTATAGTGCAGGATTATCATATAACACTTGCACTTGCTATGGGTTGTGATTTTTGTATGTTGGGTAGATACTTTTCAAGATTTGAAGAAAGTCCTACAAATAAAGTTATTGTTAATGGTAACTATATGAAAGAGTACTGGGGCGAAGGTTCTGCTCGTGCTAGAAACTGGCAAAGATATGACATGGGAGGAGAAAGTAAATTATCTTTTGAAGAAGGAGTAGACTCTTATGTACCTTATGCTGGTAAACTTAAAGATAACCTAGCTTTAACTCTTAGTAAAGTAAAACATACTATGTGTAACTGTGGAGCTTTATCTATAGAAGAATTGCAACAAAAAGCAAAAATAACTTTAGTTTCATCTACAAGTATAATCGAAGGTGGAGCTCATGATGTTGTTTTAAAAGATAAAAATGCAACACCAGTACAATAATAGATAAAATTATAAATGGAATAGCTACTTTTAATATTAGCTATTCCATTTATAGTTATTATAATAATAAATTAAATATAATATATAAAAATACTATATTAAAATATTGAATTAAATATAAAAATAAGATATAATAATTAAAGTATA
>CAMMEG010000005.1 GCA_946495765.1 uncultured Eubacteriaceae bacterium | reverse complement strand
ATTTTATTTCTATTTTTTTTAAGTATATATTTTACATATAACGTAGTATTTTTTATTAAAATTAATTTATTTAAAATTAAAATTGAAAAATATGATTTTTATACCAATTATAAAAAATATAAAAATACTTTATCAATTAAAAAAGGCTATATAATTATATAGCCTTTTTTAATTGATATTAAGCTGGATTAGGTGAGTCCACAGGACAAACACTTGCACAAGTACCGCAGTCTATACAAATATCTGGATCTATTATATACTTAGTATCTCCTTCAGAAATTGCATTAACAGGACATTCTGCTGCACAAGCACCACAGCTAATACAGTCATCATTAATTGAATATGCCATAATATAAACCTCCTTAATAATTTATTTATTATATTTTAATAACAAATACTAGCCACTACTATTATTTTTATAAAATAATAGACTTATAGCCTAATTATGAGAGTAGAATTTATTTAAAGAATTCTACTCTTATATTTTATAATAAATATAGGATTTTTTCAAGCATATTTTTAGTTACTAGGTTTCATTTAATTACACAAAATAGCTAAATCACTACAAAATAAATAATATATATTTTTTTTATATGATATATTATAAAAAAAATATATATTATTTAATATTTGATATAGAAATATGTATAGTGTATAATATATAATATAAAATTTAAAATTTTTAGGAGGTGCTCTATGTTAGATAAAAATCTTGCAAACGAAATTTTAACAGAAGCAACATTAAAGGGAGCAGACTTTGCTGAGCTCTTTATAGAAAATAATGATAAGGCTAGTATATCTCTTATAAATGGAAAAGTAAATAGTTCTTTATCTGGACTAGAGTTTGGCGTAGGTCTTAGAGTTTTTTATAATGGAAAAACTATATATGCCTATACTAATGATTTTAACAGAAATAATTTATTAAAAATGGCTGGCGAAGTTTCAAAAGCTACAAAGGGTGATAGGAAAATTACTATTTTAGATTTTGATAAAAAAGACTATAAGCAAATAGGTATACATAAATCAAAAATAGTTCCTACAACCATACAAAAAACAAAGATTGTAGAAATGTTAAAAAATACTAGTGATACTGCTTTTGCTTATGATAGACTTATAACAGAAACTATTGTTTCCTATACACATTCTATACAAGATATTTGTATTATAAATACAAAAGGTCTTTTTGTTGAAGATAGAAGAATAAGAACAAGATTTTCTATTGATTCTGTTGCATCTAATGAGACAGAAAAACAAACTGGAAGTGTAAGACCTGGAGCTTTAATGGGTTTTGAGTTTTATGATACAATAGACTTAAATGAATGTGCTAGAGAAGCTAGTCGTTCTGCTGTTACTATGTTAAAAGCAGCTCCTTGTCCTAGTGGTAAAATGCCTGTTGTTATAGATAATGGATTTGGCGGTGTTATATTCCATGAAGCATGTGGACATGGATTAGAGGCTATAAGCATAGCACGTGGAAATAGTGTTTTTGCTGACAAAATTGGGCAAAAAGTAGCCAGCGAAAAAGTTACTGCTATAGATGACGGCACTATACTTAATAAATGGGGCTCTATCAATATAGATGATGAAGGCACTAAAACTCAAAAAACTATTTTAATAGAAAATGGTATATTAAAAAGCTATCTTGTTGATAATTTTTATGGTGAAAAACTTAATATGTCATCTACTGGTTCTTGTAGACGTGAATCATATAAATACGCTCCTGTTCCTCGAATGAGAAATACATTTATAGCAAATGGTAATGACAAAAAAGAAGACATTATAAAAAATACAGAAAAAGGTATATATGCAAAATATATGGGAGGTGGCTCTGTAAATACTGCAACTGGTGAATTTAACTTTGCTGTTCAAGAGGCATACTTAATAGAAAATGGTAAAATAACTACTCCAGTAAGGGGAGCTACTTTAATAGGTAAAGGTGAAGAAGTATTAAAAGATATAGATATGGTATCTGATAATTTAAGCCTAGCAGAAGGTGTTTGTGGTGCTTCCAGTGGTTCTGTTCCTACTTGCGTTGGTCAACCTATGCTTAGAGTGTCTAAAATAACTGTTGGTGGAAGGAGCTAAAAAAATGGATATAAAAATTTTTAAAGAGAAATTATTTAAAAAGGCTTTAGAAAATGGATTTTCAGAATGTGAAGTATACTACTATTCTGGTAAAAGTATAAAAATTAGTATATTAAAAGGTGATATTGAAAAATTTGATAATGCTACTAGTGGTGGTTTATCATTTAGAGGATTTTATAATGGTAAAATAGGATATTCTTATACAGAACAAATATCTGAAAATATTATAGATAGTCTTATACAATATGCTAAAGAAAATTCTGAAATAATAAATGAAGAAGAAAAAGAAGAAATATATATAGGGGATAAAGAATATCAACCTGTAAAAACTTTTTATAATGAACTTGAAAATGTAGATGTAGATATATTAATAGAAAAAGCTCTAGCTATGGAAAAAGCTGTTTTATCATATGATGATAAAATAATAAGTTGTAATCATTGTATTGTAGGTAAATCCTATAGTGAAATATACATATCAAATACAAAAGGTCTTGAACTTAATAAAAAAGATAACTATATTTTAGCTTATGCTGGAGCTTTAGCTAAAGAAAATGATATTGTAAAATCTGGTTTTGAAATTAAAGCTAGCTTTAATATTGATGATATAAATCCTACTATTATAGGAGAAACTGCTGCTAAAAAAGCTATTTCTTCCTTAGGAGCAACTTCTTTACCATCTAAAAAATATAATGTTGTTTTTGAAAATGAAAGCTTTACAGATTTATTATCTTGCTTTTTAGGTAATTTTTGTGCTGAAAATATACAAAAAGGATTTTCTTTATTAAAAGGTAAACTTAATGAAAAAATCGCAAGTGATAAAATTACTATATTAGATGAACCTTTAATGGAAAAAGGATATAACTCTAATAGCTTTGACTCAGAAGGTGTAGCTTGTTATAATAAGACGATAGTAGAAAATGGTGTTTTAAAAACTTATTTATATAACCTAAAAACTGCCAAAAAAGATGGTGTCAAATCTACTGGTAATGGTTTTAAAAGTGGATATAAAGGTAAAATTGGAATATCCCCTACAAACTTCTATATTAAAAATGGTTTTAAATCTTTAGACACTTTACTTAGTGATATATCCAATGGAATTTATATAACTGATTTAGCTGGGTTACATTCTGGAGTTAATACTATATCAGGAGATTTTTCTGTATTAGCTAGTGGCTATTTAATAGAAAATGGCAAAAAGTCAAATGCTATCGAACAAATAACAATAGCTGGTAATTTTTATAATATGATAATTAATATAAAAGATATAGCAAATGATTTAAAATTTAATTTAAGTGGTATAGGCTCACCTAGTATATTTGTAGGAGAACTTAGTATTTCTGGTGAATAATAATTTTAATTATTTAATAAAATATTTATACAAAATAATACTATTAAAAATTATATAAAAAAAATTAATATATTAAATAAAAAACTATTGACTTTTAAAAATAATCTGTTATAATTAATAATAGTTATTAGTTAATAACTTTTGTTTTTAGTTTGTTTATTAAAATTACTTAATTTTTAAAATTTAGTTATTATTTAAGGAGGAATTTATTATGAAAAAATTTGTTTGTACTATTTGTGGTTATGTTCATGAAGGTAATGAAGCTCCAGAGTCTTGCCCTACTTGTAAAGCTCCTGCTTCTAAATTTAAAGAACAAGCTGAAGGTAAATTAGCATGGGCTTGTGAGCATGTTGTTGGTGTTGCTCAAGGTTGTCCAGAAGAAATTATGGACGGTCTTAAAATGAACTTTGAAGCTGAATGCTGTGAAGTTGGTATGTACCTTGCTATGTCAAGAGTTGCTCATAGAGAAGGTTATCCTGAAATCGGTATGTACTATCAACAAGCTGCTTTTGAAGAAGCAGAACATGCTGCTAAATTTGCAGAATTAATCGGTGAAGTTGTAACAGATTCTACTAAGAAAAACTTAGAACTTCGTGTTGCTGCTGAAAACGGTGCTACTGCTGGTAAATTTGAACTTGCTAAAAAAGCTAAAGAATACAACCTTGATGCTATTCATGATACAGTTCATGAAATGGCTAAAGATGAAGCTAGACATGGTAAAGCTTTTGAAGGTTTATTAAATAGATATTTTAATAACTAATAATAAATAAAATATAAAAGGTGAAAAATCAATAATGATTTTTCACCTTTTATATTTTATTTATTGATAACAAAAACAAGAAGTAAAAAACTAAATAAAATCCTATAAAACTACATTTTAAATAATAATATAAACTAATGCAATTATATATATATTAATTTTATATATTTTTTATACTAAATAAAATTTTCTTTTTTTCTTTGTACCTTAATACAAACTCAGCCTTTTACATATTAAACTTGACTATTAAATTGTAGATATTAAATTTTTTAGTAAACATATTATTATTTTGAAATTAAATAAAAATATAAGTATTTATAGAAAAAACTTGGCGAGCTAATTGTAATAATCATAGAATTTTTAGCCAATTTATAATTTTGTTGTTATTTGACTTAACATATGAAGTTTTAAATTTTAGTTATTTACTTATTAGCCAAGAAAAAAATCAAACTATTTATATTTATGAACTTTTATCTTATATAGATAATAAATATTTGGAGTTTCAAAATAAGTTATATAAAAATAACTAGAAATAATTATGATTACTACAAAATTAAAAATATAAACAAAATAATCCAGCTATTTTAGTATTTAACAGATTGAGTTATCATAACTAAATTATACTTATGCAGTGCCATATACCAGAAGATATTATATCAGCCATATTCATAACAACAGAAAGCCTAGTATTTTGTAAAACAGATATTTCTAATATACCCGTATGGTTTACAATACCAGTTATAAAAATATCTCCTACTGATGGTAAATTTTTCTTCACCCCTGCACCAGGTTTTATACTTCCCTCTCCAATATTTATATAATTTATATATTCTTTTGAACCAAGAGAAGCATCTATTGCTATTAAAAATGGAGATTTATGTTTAATATATATTTCTTCTAGTATGCTATTTAAGTTTTTAGCATGTACGGGTTTGTCTAATGTGCCATATATAAAAACATTATTTTTTAAAGGTAATTTAGATAATTTATACCCCACTAGAGGACCTAAACTATCTCCTGTAGCTCTGTCTGTACCTATACACAAAAATACTATACTTCTAAAATTATGTTTATATTTACTTAATATATCAAAAAATTGAGATTTAAATTCTAATAGTGCAAATTCTGAGCTAGAATCTATATAATTAGTTAAATTCTTTTTATTATTATATAAAATACTTTTCAATTTTTGTATCTCCTTAAATTTTTGTATAATTTTTATTAAAATTTTAATATTTAACTTAGAATACTATATATTTTTTCAAAAAAATAATAAAATATACACTTAAATAGTATATTAGTGTATTAATTTTCTATGTGTTTTTTGTCTATGTTTCATAAAAATTAATATAAATTGTAATGATTTATTAAAAGTTGTAATATTTTCGTTATTAATAGCGATAAAAATTTCTTGACGTATGACATTTTTTTCCATAAAATATAGTTAGTATGTGATAATATCTTCATAAATTAACAAAACTTATAATTATATGTCTAAGGAGAGTTATTTATGAAAGAAGAAAATAATACTATTAATTTGCCAAAAAATATTAAACAGATGGGTAATATTGATGACAGCTTTAAAATATATATGGAAGATTATGTATTTACTTACTTGCAACAATATTCAAAGTCTTCTAAAGGAGAGGAGAGGATTGCTGTTTTAATAGGTGAAACCTATAAAATAGATGGTAGTGATGTGTTGTTTATAAATGGTGCTATTAAAGGAGAACACACAATTAATGAAGATGGTATGACAAAACTTAGTGAAAAGTCTTTTAATTATATTCACGAACAAATAGATAAATACTTTAGTGGGTGTGATATTGTAGGCTGGTTTTATTCTCAGCCTGGTTTTTCAGATTATATAAATGAAGGATACATAAATTATCATAAAGAAGCATTTAATAAAAAAAATCAAGTATTTTTTTTAAGTGACCCTATAGAAAATATTGGAGGTTTTTACAAATTTTATGAAAATGATTTTAAAAGTATTAATGGCTTTATAATATACTATGAAAAAAACGAAGCCATGAGTGAATATATGTTGGATAATAAGCCATTAAATAACAGAACAGACGAAGAAAAATATAAAATAAAAGATGAAAAACTAATTAATATGAGCAGACGAAAAAATAATTCTTTAAAAAGCCCCATTTCTTTAAATGAATATAAGAAAATGTCTAATATATTTAGTTCATTAAGTGCTGTTTTATTCCTTGTTTGTTTTATAATGGGGGCTGGCCTTATACAAAGTGATGATAAAATAAATGAGTTGGAAAAAAGACTTGTAAAACTAGATGAAAGTTATAGATATATTTTAAGT
This sequence comes from uncultured Eubacteriaceae bacterium, assembly GCA_946495765.1. GTDB lineage: Bacteria > Bacillota > Clostridia > Lachnospirales > CAG-274 > Tyzzerella. Next base: position 29,598 of record CAMMEG010000005.1, on the reverse strand, counting down.
CAAATTAAAGATGATAATGTTCAAAGCGTTTTTGCTCAAAATAATACAAGTTATGTAGAACAATCAACAGAATATACTACTTTATCTACAACTAATACTATTTCACATACAACTGCTCAAACTAATACTATATCTACAACAGAAACTATTAGTGTTTCTACTACTGAGACTACTACTGAGACTACTACTAAGGATAATTCAAGTTTATTAAATAATACTCATAAAGATAATTTTAAAAAATATGAGGTAAAAGAAGGTGATAGCTTAGAGCTAATAAGCAAAAAATTTTATGGTAATAGAAGTAAAATAGAAGAAATAATGAATATAAATGGACTAGACAACGCTGACAAAATATATTCTGGTATGACACTATTATTACCCTAAATTTTTTAGTAACTAGATATAAAATTAATAAATAAAAAATATTAATAATTTATTTTGGAGGATTAAGTTTTGTGTTTTTATGAAAACAACTTAACAAAAGATATAACAATAGCTCTAGCTCACGAAGTCAAAAATCCTGTTTCCCTTATAAAGGCTAACATTGAATTATTAGAGCTTGAAGATGCACTAAATGGTTATCAAAAAAATGTTAAAATTATAAAAAATGAACTTAATAAAATATCTGAAATAGTGTCTGATTTTATACTATTTTGTAACCCACATTATGATACAAATTCAAATTCAAATATAAATATATTTTATATTATAAAAGAACATATTGAAAAATTTAATATTTATAACCATATAACATTTGGCCTTAATTGTTTTGAAAGTATAGATAATATTAAAACAATCGGTGGATATTCTAAAATATCTATTGTTTTGTCAAATATTTATAAAAATTGTGTTGAAGCTATAAAAAGCAATAATGGTTTTATACAAACTAATATATATATTAAAAATAATAATATTGTTATTGATATTATAGATAATGGTGAAGGTATTAATGATGACATATATGAAAAAATATATGAACCATTTTTTACAAACAAAGATAGTGGTAGTGGATTAGGTATACCTATTTGTAAAAATATAATGAAAAGTCTAAATGGTGATTTTACTATATTTAACAATAATGATATTGGTTGTACAACTAGAATTATATTCAAAAAATTATAACATCAATCTTTTATTAATCAAATTTTTTGATATAATATATCAAAAATAGCTATTCCTATTATTTTTTTCAATAAAAATTAAAATATAAATCCGTTTATAATTTTTATTTTTGAATAATAAAGTTATAGCTTAATTGTAATATTAAAATTTGCCCTCATTATAAGGGCAATAAGTTTAATTATAATAGCATTTTCTAATGTTATTACAATTATCAAATATTATAAAAAATTCTTTTGTATTAGCTTTAGATAATAAATCTAAAAATGATAATATAGCTTTTTTATAAATAATTTGTTTTATATGGTTAATATACTTTATATCTAGACTATTTAAACCATTTTTTAGTAAATTATAAATATCTATATTATTATAAATACTTATAGGAATATATTTATCTATATTTTTTATAATATTTAATGAGTTATATTTATTATTATTTCTATTATCTAAATAATCACAAAAAGCATTAATACTAATAAAATCTATATTTTTCATTTCTTGTTTATCTATATATAAAAGCATAACTTTTAATAAATATAGATTACATAAAAGTTGTTTTTTAGATATAATTTTCATAAATCCCTCACTTTTATTATTACTTATTAAATCTTTAATATAAGATAGACTTATACCATATTATTATATATAAAATTTTATATATAACACTATAAAAAAATAGCCAAAAAGTTTGAAAAAAATATTAAATTAATTTATAATCAAAAATAAAAAGTTGAGGTACTTAATATGGAAAATATGGAAATAGAAAGAAAATTTTTAGTTAAATATATGCCCAATATAGAAGGATGTAAAAAATTTTATATTAAACAAGGGTATATCTCTATAAATCCTGTTCTTAGAGTTAGACAAATAAATGAAAAATATATATTTACTTTTAAAGGAAAGGGTGATATACAAAGACAAGAAATAGAAAGAGAAATAAATAAAGATGAATTTGACAATCTTTGGTTAAAAATAGAAGGTGAACCTATTATAAAAACTAGATATATTATCCTATTAGACAATAATTTAAAGGCAGAACTTGATATTTATGAAGGTAACCTAAAAGGATTTAAAAATGTTGAGGTAGAATTTAATAGTATTAAAGAAGCTGAGGATTTTAATCCTCCAGATTGGTTTGGTAAAGACATTACTAAAAATATAAAATATACTAATGCATACTTATCAAAAATTTCTAACCTTAACAATAAATAATAATATATAAGTTTTGGAGGTATTATTATGAGCTCGGATAAAATAAGTGTTTTGCTAGCAGATGATAATAAAGATTTTTGTGATATTTTAAAAAATTATTTAGATAAACAACCTGAAATAGAAGTTTTAGATATGGCTTTTGATGGAGTACAAGCATATGAAAAAATTTTGTCATTAAAACCAGATGTTGTTTTATTAGATGAAGTTATGCCTCACCTTGATGGTATAGGTGTTTTAGAAAAATTAGCTGTAGAAAAAAATCTAAAAACAATGTGTATTATGTTGACAGCTGTAACTCAAGAACAAGTTACACAAAAAGCATTTGCTCTTGGTGCAAAACACTATATAGCAAAACCTTTTGATATGGAGCTTTTAGTGTCTCGTATCAAACAACTTAAAGAACCTATATCTTCTAACAAAAAAGAGGTTAAATTAGGTATAAATTGTTCTAACTTAGATTTAGAAACAAGAGTTACAAATATTCTACATGAAATAGGTGTTCCTGCACATATTAGAGGATATCACTATATGCGTGAAGCTATTATAATGGCTATTGGTGATATAGATGTTCTAAATTATATAACAAAAGAACTTTATCCATCTATTGCTAAAAAATGTAACACTACACCTAGTAGAGTAGAACGTGCTATAAGACACGCTATTGAAGTAGCTTGGAGCAGAGGTAGAATAGATGCGATAGATAGTTTATTTGGTTATACTATAAATAATCATAAAGGAAAACCTACAAATAGTGAGTTTATTGCTCTTATAGCAGATAGACTAAGATTAGAACTTAAGGCAAGTTAATACATAAATTATTAAAACAATTTAAATCTACTTATAATTATTGTAAAAAAGTCCGTAATTATTTTAAAATAATTACAGACTTTTTTTATTCACAAATTATATATGCTATTTTAAATAAATATTAATTAACTTTATTTTTTAATAATATATGCTATAATATAGTTAAATATGGTTATAAATAGGAGTATTAGTTAATGATAAATATCGCAATTTGTGATGATGATGTTAATATATGTAGTGAAATAGAAAATATTTTATTAGAGTATAAAAATGAAAATAATGTAAAATTTAATATTGACATTTTTAACAGTGGTAATAAGTTTTTAAAATCTTTAGAAAATAGTAAAAATTATGATATTTTATTTTTAGATATACAAATAGGAGATTTAACTGGTGTAGATGTTGGAGATTTTATAAGAACAAAATTAAAAAATAGATATATGAAAATAGTATATATCTCAAACTTTGAAAAATACGCAATGAAACTATTTGATTTAAAACCAACAAATTTTTTAATAAAGCCACTGGATAAAAATAAAGTAAAAGAAGTTTTAAATGATATATTATATGATTTAGAAATACAATTAGAAGAATTTATATTTAATCTTAAAAATGTTATTTTCAAAATTAAATATAAAGATATAATATATTTTGAAAAAATAAAACTATCAAAAAATATTAAACTTATAACAACTAATAATGAATATATTTTTAAAGATAGTTTAAATAAAATACAGGAAAATTTAAAAGTAAATGATTTTATAAAAATTAATAAATCTATATTAGTTAATTTTAATCATATAAAGATTTTTAATCCTAACCAATTTAAAATAATATTAACCAATGAAGAAGAACTTCCCTTAAGTAAAAATAGAATAAAAGATATAAAAGAGGCGTATTTTAATTTATTAGACGAAAGGTATTATTAAAATGGTTTATTATTATATATGTTATATAATTTATAATATAATAAATATTTTTATTATATATAAAAGTATAAAAACAATTTTAAACGAAGATGCAGTATTTAATAAAAGATATGAGATATGCTCATATATATTGTATTTTACTATATCTACGTTAATGTTTTTATTATACCCTATTCCCTTAATAATCCTATTTATTAATATAATTATAGTATTTTTAATACAGTTTAATTATAAAACTAAAATAAAAAATAAAATTTTATTAACCTTATATATAATAACTATTCTATCTATTATAGACGTTATAACGTCAATATTAATAAATAAAACTATTATATCTATTAATATTAAAAATAGCTATGATATTGAAAATATCTTTGATGCAATATTAGGCTGGACTTTTCAACTAGTACTTAGCTTTGTATCATTAAAATCTATTAAAAGTTTTAGAAAAATGCAATCTAATTTAGAAATGCCTAAAATGTTTTGGTTTCCCCTAATTGTCATACCATTTATAAGTATATTATTAGTTTTATTATTTTTATATGATAAAAACTCTAGTGTTAAATTAATTATTTTTCTTTGTATATCACTTATTATAATTAATTTAACAATATTTGCCTTATACGATCTTTTTTTAGATTATACAAAATCTAAAATAGAAAAAGAACTTTTGGAAAAAGAAAAAGAATTTAATTTAAAACAATTTAACATTATAAAAAATAACTATGAAAGTTTAGAATTATTTAGGCATGATTTAAAAAATCATATAAATTATATAAAAAAATGTTCAAAAGATAATAATTTAGATGAAATTATAAAATATACAGATAGTATAATGAAAGAAGTAGAAATAAATAAAAATCTAAATATAAATAGTGGAAATCTACTAATAGATAGTATATTAAACTTTAAATTTCAAGAAATACTAAATAACAATATAAGGCTAGAATACAATGTTTTAGTCCCTTATGATTTAAAAATAGATTCATTAGATTTAGTTTCTTTACTAGGCAATTTAATAGATAATATTATAGAGGCTAATATTAAAATAGAAAATGTTAGTGATAGATATAGCAATATAAATATTAAATATATTAAAAACAATTTATTTATTAACCTAGAAAATAGCTTTAAAGAAGTAAAATTTGATAATAACAATAATTTAAAAACTTTAAAAAAAGAAAGTCATAAACACGGTTTAGGTTTAAAAAGTATAAAAAATATAGTAGATAAATATAATGGTTTTATAAAAATGGATATAAATGAAAATAAATTTATTACTAAAATAGTTTTAACACTGGAAAATTAATGCAATTCTTACCGATAAAGGTCAAAAAACACCCATTTGAGGGACAACATATAGATATTAATATTTTTTTATGCTATAGTAAACTATATAATTTTTAAAGGAAATTTATACCAAAGTATTTTTTGGTTAAAATTTATCCCATTTAAATATTATAAGATAAAAATACAAAAATTAATAAATATTAAATATAAAATCTTAATATTTATAATATATTTGTTATTTTTACTATTTTGTATAATATTATCTATATTAATTATTCAATTTATATTAGGTAACCCTAATATAAACTAGTTATAAAATACATCAAATAATTTTATAAAATGTGTATTTGTATTTTTATAAATAATATTATATTTAAAATTTAATTTTTAGGAGGAAATTTATATGAAAAAATATCTAAAATATATTATATGCTTAATATCTTCACTAGGCGTAACAGCTAGTTCAGTAGTTACTGCATCTTCAGAAAATTTGTATACTAATATTTCTGAAATAAATAATACTAATAACAACTTAAAAATTATACAAGAAAGTAATGAAATTGATGATTTACTTAAAAAAAAGGGTATATATGATGAAAACGAGGAAGTTTTGGCTGTTATTGAAATTAAGGGAGATGAACCGAAAAAGCTCCCAGAAGAAAGGCTCATAAAAAGAGAAATTTATACAAAATATAAAAGTAGTTATGAAGGTACAAAGGCAAATGCAAAATATACTTATAGTTATCCATCAGGTTCATTTTCTTTCGCTAAAGAATATAGTAGTGGCTGGAAACTAAGTGCTAATCTTGGTCTAAAAGTAGAAGTTCTAGAAGCTGCATTAGGATATGAACTTAATAAATCTGAAAAAGAAACATTTTCTTATACTTCTAATAAAATAAATTATCCTTTTACTGTTAAGGCATATGTTAATTATGAAAAAAAATATTATGACGTTTATGATGCTGATTTAATTTATGATGATTATATTGGTAGTACTTCAATTGAACGTGAAACTGGTTATACTATAAAAATAACTAAAAGTTAATGTTAAGATTTATGAAAGTAGATAAAGTTAATTTAATATTAGGGATTATTACTTTATTAGATTTTATTGTATTATTAATAATTTATTTATGTTCTATTGGTTATGACAAAGTTGTTAGCTATAATGAATATGTTATATATGGATTTGAAGCATTTCTAATTTTAGAAGATATACAATTATTTTTTTATATCTGCTTAATATTATTAATTCTATTAATAATATTGATTATATATAGAACTATATATAAAAAGTAATTATTTACACATATTTATATTATTGACTAGATTTATACTAGTATCAAGTTATAAATATAATGGTTTTATAAAAATCGATATAAAAGAAAATAAATTTATTACTAAAATAGTTTTAACACTGAAAAATTAATTCAATTTTTACTGATAAAGGACAAAAACAACCCATTTGAGGGGCAACATATAGATATTAATATTTTTTTATGCTATAGTAAACTATATAATTTTTAAAGGAAATTTATACCAAAGTATTTTTTGGTTAAAATTTATCCCATTTAAATATTATAAGATAAAAATACAAAAATTAATAAATATTAAATATAAAATCTTAATATTTATAATATATTTGTTATTTTTACTATTTTGTATAATATTATCTATATTAATTATTCAATTTATATTAGGTAACCCTAATAAAAACTAATTGTAAAATATATCAAATAATTTTATAAAATGTATATTTGTATTTTTATCAATATTTAAAACTAGGAGGAAATTATAATGAAAAGAAAATTTAAAATCCTATCAACTTTAAGTGTTGTAAGCCTATTATTATTAGGAAATATTACTAATGTTTGTGCAAATGACTTTAGTAATATTGTAGTAAGCAGTAATGTTAATGAAATATCTAACAAATATAATTTGAAAGATATTGATATTAGTGAATTGCCTGAAGGCATTATTCCTATTGAAGTAGATGCTAATAATCTTGAAAGTGAATTATTAAAGTTTAATAATTTAATAGACAGTAACATTAAAAATAAGTCAATATTGCCTAATGTAGATATTCCAACTACTTATGCAGCAGGTACATTTACTCAAAAATTTTCCCATTCTTTTGGATTTTTCAAATCAAATTTAACTGCCAATATAACTCAAGATAATAAAAAAATAACTAGAGTTTCAACTCCTAGTCTCACATTATCTGGATTTACTTTAAGTTATGATATAAGTAATATAAATACAAATTCATATATAGATAGCCTTGGTAAAAATGCTTATGTTGACGTAGATTATCAATTAGACTATTATTTATTAGTAGATGGAGGTATTAAATTGTTTAGTAGAGATATATCTCAAGGATTTACATATACATATGACAAAGGAATAACTAGTTATTACGTAAATTAAAATGGACTCTTATGTAACAACTGTTGATTCAATGGCATTTATTACCATAATTCTTCAAAGTATATCTGTTTTATTATTAATATTAATAATAATATTAATAATATATTTACTTTACAAATATTTTAAGAAAAAGTAAATATATTTAATATCTACTATTTAAGTTATATAAATATAAATTGGCAATTTAAGTAAAGTACAGTATAATTTTATGCTGTACTTTACTTTATTAAAAAATAGAAATTAAGATACAAAGTCACACTAAAAATATTTATATTATTATTTTTATTATATCTATTAATACTATTTATAAATATTTATAAATATATTTTTTATATTTAAAATAATTTAAACAGATTAGATAAAGTATAACGTTTTCATAGTACAGATTAATTCAAAAAGTTATGAAACTAACTTTATTGATGAATTTCTTGATAAATTTAAAAATGTTGTTAAAAAAATATCTTAATTAATATTTATTTACTTAATAATACAACATTTTATAGGCTATTAAGCTTAAAACAGACTATAAAATATTGTATTATTAATAGTTTATTTATGTTATATTTTTTTATTATTATTACTATACTTTTTAAGCATATCATGTTTAGATATTTTTAAAGTTTTTATTTTTTCAATATTATTTATTGAATTATTAACACTACTTATGGATATTTGCCTATTTTTTTCTTCTTGTATACGTATTTTTAAATCTATAGTTGTTATTTCCTGTATCTTACTTTGTATATTCTTTATATCTTCTTTAAATGTCTGTTTATTTCTATTAAGACTACCAGAAAAGCTTTCAAAAATTTTTAAAAACATATTATCTATATCTATAAGTTCATTTATTAAGTTTTGTTTTTCTTCTAAAGAAATATCTATAAATTCATGTGTTTCTTTGTTTTTAAATTCTTTAAAAACAATATTTTGATTTTCTGTTATAGTTAATACTTGATTTAATATTTGTATTTTTCTATCTAAAAGATAATTAAGGTTATTTATTTTATTATAAATTTCTTCTAATTCTTTCAAAAAATCACCCTTTTAAATTGATATAAAACATTTTATCATATAAAATATTTTATATCAATAATTTTACCCTTTACAAATCTGTCTTAAAAAGGTATAATAATTTATTATATAATAAATGCTTTGATAAGGACAGTAAGTATACATTCTTAGTTTAGCGAGCTAGAGATGGTGAAAGCCTAGCCAATAGATTTATACCGAAAATCACCTTTTAGCAGTAAACCGAACGTTTATACTAGTAGGCTTTAACGTGTTTTCCTACGTTACAGGAGTTAGAGTGGATAAATTTTGTTTATCAATTCAGGTGGTACCGCGTTTATAACGTCCTGTCTTTTGACAGGACTTTTTTATTTAAGCCAATCAAACTATGACTTTATTGTTCAAGATAAAAATTATAAACGGGTTTTTGTTTTAATTTTTATCGAAGAAGAATAATAGGAATAGTTGATTTTTGATACTTTGTATCAAAAAAATTGATTTATATATTTAGGAGGTAATATATGTACGATAAGGTTTTGACAAACTTAGATTTTGTTGAAAGAGAAAAAGAGATATTAAACTTTTGGAAAGAAAATAACATATTTGAAAAAAGTATAGAAAGTAGAAAAGATGGAGAAATTTTTACATTTTTTGATGGCCCTCCAACTGCTAATGGTAAACCACATATAGGTCACATTTTAACTCGTGTTGTAAAAGATATTATCCCTCGCTATAAGACTATGAAAGGATACAAAGTATTAAGAAAAGCTGGTTGGGACACTCACGGACTTCCAGTTGAACTTGAAATAGAAAAAAAACTTGGTATAAGTGGTAAACCTCAAATTGAAAACTATGGTGTAGAACCATTTATAAAAGAATGTAAAGATAGTGTCTTCACATATGAAAGTCTTTGGAGAAAAATGAGTGATAGAGTTGGCTTTTGGGCAGATATGGATAATCCTTATGTTACTTATCACAATTCTTATATAGAATCTGTATGGTGGGCTTTAAAACAAATTTGGGATAAAGGATTATTGTATAAAGGACATAAAATAGTTCCTTATTGCCCACGTTGTGGTACTTCTTTATCTAGTCACGAGGTAGCACAAGGATATAAAGATGTTAAAGATAAATCTGCTTTTGCTAAATTTTTAATAAAAGGAACAACAAATGAGTTTTTATTAGCATGGACTACTACTCCATGGACATTACCATCAAATGTAGCTCTTACAGTAAATGCTGATGAAAATTATGTTAAAGTGGCATTAAATGGAGAAAAATATATTTTAGCTGAAGCTTTAATTTCTAAAGTTTTTGAAGAAGATGAAAATCTAGAAGTTATAGAAAAATACAAAGGAGAACAACTTAAAGGCTTAGAATATGAACCTCTTTTTGACTATGCTAAAGATATAGTAAAAGACCAAAAAGCATACTATGTTGTTTGTGATTCTTATGTTACACTTACAGACGGTACTGGTATAGTACATTGCGCTCCAGCCTTTGGTGAAGATGACTCCCGTGTAGGTAAAGCTAATAATCTTCCTTTTGTTCAACTTGTTGACGAAGAAGGTAAGTTTTTACCGCAAGTTACAGAATGGGCTGGTGTATTTGTTAAAGATGCTGACGAAAGTATAATCAAAAAATTAAAAACAGAAAATAAACTTTTAAAAGCAGAAAACTATGAACATAGCTATCCTTTCTGTTGGAGATGTGACACCCCTTTATTATACTATGCTAGAGATACTTGGTTTATAGCTATGACAAAAGTGCGTGATATGCTTGTTAAAAATAATAATACAGTAAACTGGATGCCTGATAATATTAAGCAAGGTCGTTTTGGTAACTTTTTAGAAAATGTTATTGACTGGGGACTTTCAAGAGAAAGATACTGGGGCACACCTCTTCCTATTTGGGAATGTAGCTGTGGACATAGAGAAGCTGTTGGTAGTATAGAGCAATTAAAGTCTATGTCTTATGATTGTCCTGACGATATAGAACTTCACAAACCTTATATAGATAATGTACACTTAAACTGTCCAAAATGTAACAATAAAATGACTAGAGTAACTGAGGTTATTGACTGTTGGTTTGATTCTGGCTGTATGCCTTTTGCACAATGGCATTATCCATTTGAAAATAAAGAAATATTTAACCAAAACTTCCCTGCAGACTTTATATCTGAAGCTATAGACCAAACTAGAGGTTGGTTCTATACTCTAATGGCTATATCTACTTTATTATTTGATAAAGCTCCTTATAAAAATGTTATTGTTTTAGGACACGTTCAAGATAAAGATGGTAAAAAAATGAGTAAACACACAGGAAATGTAGTAGATCCTTGGACTGTATTAGATAAACAAGGTGCTGATGCTGTTAGATGGTATTTCTATACAAATAGTTCTCCTTGGTTACCTAATAGATTTTATGAAGAAGCTGTAAATGAAGGTCAAAGAAAATTTATGGGCACATTATGGAATACTTATGCTTTCTTTGTTTTATATGCTAATATAGACAATTTTGACCCAAATAATTATACTTTAGAATATGATAAACTACAACCTATGGATAAATGGATTTTATCTAAACTTAATTCTTTAGTCAAATTTATAGACGAAGGTTTAGAAAACTATAAACTTACAGAGACCTCAAGAGCCATGTCAGAGTTTGTAGATGAACTTAGTAACTGGTATGTAAGACGTTCAAGAGAAAGATTTTGGGGTAAAGATATGCCTCAAGATAAAGTTAATGCCTATATGACTTTATACACAGTTTTAGTTACTCTTACAAAACTTTCTGCTCCATTTACGCCTTTTATTGCAGAAAGTATTTACCAAAACCTAGTTTGTAAAATTTCTAAAGACCAACCAGAAAGTGTACACCTTTGTGATTTCCCAACTTATGATGAAAAACTTATTGATAAAAAACTAGAAGAAGATATGGACAATGTTTTATCAATAGTTGTAGCGGGTCGTGCTGGTAGAAATACAGCTAATATTAAAAATAGACAACCAATTGGTAATATGTTTGTTAAATCTAACAATACCTTAGATAATATGTTTATAAATATTATTAAAGAAGAGCTTAATATTAAAAATATAGAATTTAAAGACGATATATCCGATTTTACAAACTATAGCTTTAAGCCTCAACTTAGAACTCTTGGTAAAAAGTATGGTAAACTTATTCCAGCAATAAGTAACTACTTAAAAGAAAATGACGGTATTAAACTTATGTCTGAGCTTAAACAAAATGGTTCTATTAAATTTACAGTAGATAATGAAAATATTGAACTTAGTGAAAATGACCTTTTAATAGAAACTGCTCAAATGGACGGATATGTTTCTGAAAGCGATAAAAACATTACCGTAGTTTTAGATATAAACCTTACACCAGAACTTTTAGAAGAAGGTTTTGTTAGAGAAATAATAAGCAAAATTCAAACTATGAGAAAAGAAGCAGAATTTGAAGTTTTAGATAAAATTACTGTATATCATAATGGAAATGAAAATATAGCTAATATTATTTCTAAAAATATAAAACAAATAAAAGAAGACGTTTTAGCTAATGATATATTAAGTGGCTCTAATGGCGGATACACTAAAGAATGGAACATTAATGGTGAAAAAGTAACTTTAACTGTTGTTAAAAACTAATTAATAAATAATTTAATATTAGGTATTTTAACTATCCCTATAGATATTTCTATATTTTATCTATCTAATACTACATTATAACTTATATTACTTGAACAACAAGCAACGTATTTGTTTTTTGTCTACTAAAAATAATTAAAATATATTTTAAACAAATATTTTACTTTTTTCTTAAAGTAAGGAGGCTCATATAAATGAAACTCAACAAAAGCTGGGAAAAAGATGGTTTTATAATACGACTTGCCAAAAAAGATGATGAAGAAGATTACTATCAAAATTTCAACCCTCTTGATAAATAAGTTGCTCGATTAACTGGTTGTAAAGAATTCTTCACAAAACAAGAGGTTATATCCTTTTTTCATAAATCTATTGAAGATGATGACCGATATCTATTTTTAGTTATCTCACCAAATGGACGAATTATTGGTGAAAGTGTAATAAATGAGATTGACTTTAATTTAAGATGTGCTAATTTTAGATTATGCATTTATAACCCAAAAGAACGTGGAAAAGGTATAGGAACATGGATTGTTGAAACTACTCGTGATTTTGCATTTGAAGAATTAAATCTTCATCGTTTACAATTAGATGTATACTCATTTAATCCAAAAGCAGAAAGAGTTTATCTTAAAACTGGATTTAAACGTGAAGGTGTTCTTCGAGATGCTATTTTTGACAATAACAAATATGCAGATAATATACTAATGTCAATATTAGAAGATGAATGGAGAGAATTAAAGAAAAATATAAGATGTTAAAATATTTAATTTAATCAATAATCAATTTTTTTGGTATTTTATATCAAAAACAGTTATTCCTACTATGTCTTATTCAATAAAAATTAAAACATACAACCTTTTATAATTTTTATTTCCAATAAGAAAGTGATAGATTAATTTATTAATAAAAAGCAGTCATTTAAATGACTGCTTTTTACTGTAAATATAATATCAAAACTTTTTAATTGGTGATAATTAAATATTAAAATGAATTTTTAAATTTATAAACCTCTAATGAATATAAATTTATAAGATAAATTATAATTTTTATAAAATTTTTGATTAAAATTTATATAAACTCCTATTCATATCTAAAATATGTGGTATAATATATAAATACTTTAATATACGGAGAAATAATTATGTTTAAAAATTTATATGAAAAAATATTTAATAAAGAGGTAATTTTATACTTAATATTCGGTATTTTAACCACACTTGTAGATACTATTGTATTTTATATATCTAATTATAAACTAAATATACACTATGTTGTATCAACCTGTTTAGCTTGGATATTTGCTGTATTATTTGCGTATATAACCAATAAAATATTCGTTTTTTCATCTACTAAAAATAACCAAAATATATTTAAAGAAATATTTTACTTTTTTTCTCTTAGGCTAGTTTCTCTTTTACTATCTATTGTGTTTATGTTAATAATGGTAAATGGGCTAAAAATCCCAGAAATTATATCTAAACTATTAGTCAATGTATTTGTAGTTATATCAAATTATTTTTTCAGTAAAATATTTATATTTAAACATTAAAATTTCTTCTTTAAATTTTTATAATATATGATATAATATATTAGATTTAATGATTTAATATACAAGATTTTAATGAAAGGAAAACATATGATTAAAGACATTATAAAAAAAAATAATTATATTCTTTTAGCAACAGTCGTAACAGCTATTATTGTACTTATAACTTATGCTTTTTGTGGTTTTTACCCTTTTGGACAAAATAGCATATTAAAAGTAGATCTTTATCATCAATATGCACCATTTCACGAAGAGCTTAGACAAAAAATATTAACTGGAGATAGTCTTTTTTATTCTTGGCAAGGCGGACTTGGGAAAGAATTTTTAAGTCAAATAGCCTATTATACAGCTAGTCCTATTAGTATTTTTATATTATTTTTTCCAAGCAAATATATTTCAGAAGCTATTTTATTTTTTGTATTTATAAAAATAGTTTTATGTACTTTTTGTTTTGCATACTATTTAAAAAATACTTTTAATAAAGACAATATATTGTTAGCTATATTTGCTATAATGTATGCTTTTATGGCTTATATAACTAGCTTTTATTGGAATATAATGTGGTTAGATTCTATTTATCTTTTCCCATTGGTAGCTCTTGGTATAGATAGATTAGTTAAAAATGGAACTTATAAAACATATCTTATTAGCCTTATATTTTGTATAATTGTCAACTTTTATATAGCATTTTTAGTATGTATATTTGCTACAATCTACTTTTTAATAAAAGTTTTTACAGAATATAGTTTAAAACAAGATTTTAAAATAATAATAAATAGAATTATTAAATTCGGTATACTTTCCCTATTAGCTGGTGGCACAACTATGTTTCTTGCTATCCCTACAGTAATTGCACTTAGTAGGACTCAGACCTCTGATACAGCTTTTCCCTCTTTTGAAATGTATCAAAATATTTATCAAATAATAACAAATCATTTTTCTGGTGCAAGACCTGTTGTTTTAGCTAGAAATGAAGATTTACCTAATCTTTATAGTGGTGTTTTAACAATGATTTTATTGCCTACTTATTTTTTTAACAATGAAATAAAATTAAAAGAACGTATATCTTTTGCTATATTAATAATATTTATGTTGGCTTGTTCTGTTTTTAAACAGCTAGACTTTATAATACATGGGTTCCACTTTCCTGCAAATTTACCTCATAGATATACTTTTATTTATTCCTTTTTATTATTAGTGTTAGCGTATAAATCCTTAGTACACATAAAAGGTATAAAACCATTAGTTATGTATATTACTATACCTATATATATTATATATATATTATTAAGTGAATATGTTTTAATAAATATTATAGATGATATATCTAATGTTTTATCTTTAGGTGATATTGTTACTAATATTATACTATTGTTTATATACATGTTTGCAATAGTGTATTATAAATCAAACTGTAATATAAAAAATTCTAATAATAATAAAAATAATACTTTTTCTTTAATTGCATCTGTTACTTTTATAATATTAGCTACTATATTATTTATCATAGGTATAGTATCTAATGTAATAAATCTTACAGAAGAAAAAACTTTTTCTATCGGTTTTTATATTTTAATAGTTATATCATTAGCTATTATTATCCTATGTGGTATATTATTAAAATCAACTATTTCTAAATCTAACTTTAAATATTCTTTAACTGTTATATTAGTTACTTTATTATTTATTATATCTGGTGAAAGTTTATTTAACTGTATTAATGGATTTTTCCATAGTGGTACAACAGATAGAAATAAATATGTGGAATATATAGATGCAACTGATGACATATTACAATATATAAAGGATAATGACACAGATGAAAATAAATTTTTTAGACAAGAATACGCTAGATTTACTGCTATAAATGAGTCTACAATGTATCATTACAATGGATTTTCTCTATTTTCATCTTTAGCTTATGGTGATACATCTAAACTTTTAGAAAATTTAGGCATAGCAGCTACTGGTAACTCTTATAGATATTATGACCCAACGCCTCTTTTAGACTCTATGTTTAATATAAAATATATTATGTCTAAAGACAAAGAAATATCTAATCAAAATTATAATTTTATTAAACAATTTGACAATGTGTATTTATATGAAAATAGGACACCTTTATCTGTTGGTTTTATGGTAAATGACAGTGTTAAAAATTGGGAAACAGAACAAGAAACACCTTTTATTACACAAAACGAATTTGTATATAATGCAACAAATATAAGTGATGAACTTTTAACAGAATTCCCTGTTGAACACTTTAGAGCAGATAATGTAGACATAGAACCAAAAAATGAAGTTCAATCTTATTCTTATACATTACATGATGAAACTAACCTTGATTTAATCCCTACTGTTTATGCCAGAACTTATAACACAAAAACTCAAAGAGTATTTTTATATGTAGAGTCTACAAATTCTAAAAGATTTAAGTATACTATAAACGATCAAACTTCTGATAGAGAAATATCTACTGGTAGAAGTCTTATAGACCTTGGTATATTACAAGCTGGAGATTTTGTAGATATAGAATTTTCTCTTGACAGAAAAGGTTCTTATGAAACAACCTATTCTAAAACTGGTAGCTTTAGAGTATATGCAGCTGGCTTTGATGACTATACTTTTAATAAATTATACAAAGAATTATCTGATGAAATGTTAATAGTAAATGATTATGATAGTACTTCTTTAAATGGCACTATTACAGCTAATAAAGACGGTATAATGTTTACCTCTATACCTTATGATAAGGGCTTTACTGCCTTTGTAGATGGAGAAGAGACTGAAACTATTCCAATTGGTAACGATGGACTTATTGGTGTACCTGTTAAAGAAGGAACTCATCAAATCTCATTTAAATATCATGTTGAAGGATTTAATATTGGATTAATATTAACCTCTATTTCTATAATTGGTATTATAGTTTATGTTTTTGTTGATATAAAGCTTAAAAAAAAATAAATTATAACTTAATTAAAATAATATAAAAGGTTATAGCTCTTTTGGACTATAACCTTTTATACTACTCAATTATTACTTGAGTTTAAAACTCAACTAGCACTTGTTAGACTTTTTAAACTTTGTTCTTTATACTAATCTTATAAACCATATAAGAAAGGAATGATATTTATGTTTAATATGAAAAACATAGGACAAAAAATTTGTAAATTTAGAAAGGAAAAAAATATGACCCAATTAGAATTAGCTGATAGTCTAAATATTAGCTTTCAGGCTGTATCTAACTGGGAACGTGGTCAGTCTATGCCCGATATTTCAAAATTACCTGAAATTTGTGAAATTTTAGATATTACTATTGATGAATTACTTGGCAAAAATATTAAAATTATAGAAAATATTACAAATGAAAATATTGATAATTACTTAGAAGAAAATGAAATTGACTTAGATGAATTTAAAGAAGTTGCACCTATATTAAAACCAAGTCAAACTAAAAAAATTTTTGAAAAAGGAATTTCTACAAAAATTGATTTTCAAAATAAAAATAATAATATATCTATTTCTGAAATATGTAGTATTGCTCCTTTTATTGATGAAAATAGTTTAGATGATATTGTTCTTAAATTTTATGAAAATAATATGATAGAAGATATTAATGCCTTAATTAGCCTTGCTCCTTTTTTATCTAAAAATATTATCTCTAATATTACATATAAAGTTGTTTCTAGTAATAATTTAGATGATATTAATGATTTAGTTGGTCTTGCTCCTTTTATTGATAAAGATACTTTAAATGATATTGTATTGAAAATATATGAAAATAATGGTTTAGATAATATTATTGGATTTGCTCCTTTTTTATCTAATCAATCTATTTCTAATATTGCATATAAAGTTATTTCTAGTAATAATTTAGATGATATTAATGATTTAGTTAGTCTTGCTCCTTTTATTGATAAAGATACTTTAAATGATATTGTATTGAAAATATATGAAAATAATGGTTTAGATAATATTATTGGATTTGCTCCTTTTTTATCTAGTGACACTATCTATAATATTATAAATGACTGCATTGCCAATGGAAATATAGATTTTTTAAGTAATCTTGCTCCTTTTATAAAAAATAAAAAATGAATAATAATAAATAAATTTCTTAATACTGCATACTAAAAATAAGATATTCCTACTATTTTTATACAGTAAAAACTATAATAAAAACCTATCTATAATTTTTATTTTAAAAAATAAATCTATATATTAACTATAATAAAAAAGTTATTTCTAATTTTAATAGAAATAACTTTTTTATTTAACACAATTAAATTATTTGCATTTAATTTACTATACTTGTATAATTTAAAATAAAACAAATAAAAAGGAGTTTAATATGGATAATAAAAAAACTAAAATATTAATAGCTGATGATGAAAAAGATATAAGAGATATATTAAATTTATTACTTATAGGAGAAGGATATGAAGTTATATTAGCAGAAAATGGAAAAGAAGCTTTAGACCTTTCAAATGATGATATAGATTTATATATTTTAGATGTAAATATGCCTATAATGACTGGATTTGTAGCTGGTTCGGAAATAAGAAAGAAATACTTAGCACCTATTATATTTTTGACAGCATATACAGGTGAATCTGACAAAGTTATGGGCTTTTCTGTTGGTGCTGATGATTATATAGCAAAACCTTTTTCTAATATGGAACTTTTATTAAGGGTTAAATCATTACTTAGAAGAGTACAAAATTATACACAAAATACTAAACAAAGCACAACAAAAAATCAAAATAATAAAAAAATTATGTTTAAAGATTTAATATTAGATTTAGAAACTCAATCTGTTATTAAAGAAAATAACGTTATAGTATTAACATATACTGAATTTAAAATCTTAGAACTTTTTATAACACATCCTAAAAAAATATATTCTTTAGAAAATATTTATCAAAGTATTTGGGAAGAAGATGCTATAGGTGATAGTACAATAATGGTTCATATAAAAAACTTACGTAAAAAAATAGGTGATAATTCTAAAAATCCTAAGTATATAAAAACGGCTTGGGGAAAGGGGTATTACATTGATTAGAAAGAAATTATTAAAAGAAATTCTAGAAATTCTATTAGCTAGTACTGCTATCTTTTTATTTTCATTTTATGCGTTATATATTACCTCTGTATCTATATTAGAAGCTTATTTATCTAATGGAGATATAGCTTTAAATACAGTACAACAAAACATTTTTATGGTTTGGATAAAAAGTATATGTTTATCTGCAAGTGTATTTATTTTTCTATCTATATTTTTATTTTTATTCGGACAAAAAATTTCTTATTTATCATATATAATAAAGAGCGTAGAATACTTAAAACAAAATAATATGGATTTTACTATAAAAGTGGAAGGTAATAATGAATTAACTCAGTTAGCTGAAAGTATTAATTATCTTGCTCTATCTCAAAGAGAACTTTTTAAACAAGAAGAAAATTTGAAAAAAGAAAGAGAAGAAATGATACGCTCATTATCCCACGACATAAGAACACCTCTTACCTCTATTTTATCTTACTCTGACTATATAAAAAATAAAGAAAACTTAACTAATGAAGAATTTAAGTCATATATAAATATTATACAAACAAAAGCAGAACAAATAAAGATTCTTACAGATAAATTATTAGGTAAAGAAAACAAATCGCTTGAAACTATTGAAAATGGCAAGCTATTAATGGAGCAGTTGGCTTATGAATGGGAAGAAATATTAGAAGAAAAGTTTAATTGTAAAATAGATTTAACAAATTGTACTATATTTAAATGTACTTTTAAAATAGAAGACTTAAGACGTATATTTGATAACATAGCCTCAAATATAGAAAAATATGCTGATTCAACAAAAAATGTAGCCCTTATTATTAGCCATAAAGATCAAAAACTTATTATTATACAACAAAACTATATAAAAGATATTAACAAATCTAAAATAGAAAGCCATAAAATTGGGTTAAATAGCATAGCTACAATAGTTAATAGCTACGGAGGTAATATTGAAATTATTAAAAATAATGATATATTTAAAATAAAAATAGTTCTTGATACAATAAATTAATCTTTATAATTCTTTAGAATTATATTATAAATTTCTTCATAATTATGTGGTAAATTATATACATAAACAAAAACAAACAAAATAAAAAAAATAATTTTATAATTAAAAAAGAAAAGGAGTGCATAACTATGGCATTAGGAATTTTATTCTTATCATTTGTAATTTTAGTTGCAATAAGTATTTTAGGTATCTCATTTTTGTTACTAGCTAAAAATGAAACTGTAAAAAAAATAATGTTTTATATATTATCTATACTAAGTATGGGTATATCAATTGTAGGTGCTACATCTATACCTACAAATTATATATTAGTTAAAGTAATTACTTACATTATAGGTTTATTAAGTGTATTAGCTATTATTGTTCACATTAAAACAAACAAACGTACTGTAGCTTATGCTTTAACAATAATATCTCTTATATTAGGCCTATTAAAATTATATGGTTTTATTTAATTTATAAAATATTTTACACAATATTCTAAATAAAAAACTCCCAAGAGATAAAGGGAGTTTTTTATTTTACGATTAATCACAGTCTAAAAGAAAAATTATATATGGATTTTTGTTTTAATTTTTCTTAAATAAAATGAGAAATAGCCAATTTTTAATATCCAATACTTAAAAAAGTTAATTTAATATTAGATAAAAGGTATTGCTTAATAATCTATAATTAAGTCAGAAACAATATCATAACAAATTTTTGAAGCAACTTTACAATTTTTTTCAAAACTTTCTATTCCATCATTTAAAATATTATCCGTAATCGTCTTTATAGTAATAAATGGAATTTTATTTACATAACAAACATGGGCAATACTAGATGCTTCCATATCAACTGCTAATGCATTAAATTTTTTATTTATTTTTTCTCTTTCACTATCTATAATAAACTTTTCACCAGTAACAATCGTACCAAATAAAATTGGATATTTAGATTTTAAGCTATATCTTTGTGCAATAGATATTAAATTTTCATTTGTTTTAAAGTAAATAGACTGTAACCACGGGTGAAACTCTGTCAATATATCCTCTGCCACATCATGATATGCTGTTTTATTTGCTATAATTGTGTCAAAAAGTTTTACATTTTCATTTATACCACCTGCTACTCCTGCATTTATTATAATATCTACATTAAAGGTTTCTATTAAAAGTTGTGTTGCAATTGCTGCATTTACCTTGCACACACCACTATAAACAGCTATAACATTTACATTATTAAGTGTACCTACATAAAAATTTAACATTGCCTTTTCTATAATTTTCAATACATTAATATTTTTTAAAAAAGGATTTAATTCTTCATCACTTGCACATATAATTCCAATTTTTTTCATAATAAAAATCTCCCATTTAAACATTTTTAACTATTATTTATTATAATTAAACTATGGCTTTCTTTTTCATAATAAAAGTTATAAACGGATTTTTGTTTTAATAATTTTGCAATTCTTGAATTGCAATACGAAATTTATTTTTTGCGCAAAGCGTCAAAATAAATTACAAAAACATTATAGAAAAATATTAGGAATAGCATGTTTTTAATACTTTATATTAATTGTAATATATTTTATATAAAGTTAAACCACAAGCAGAAGCAGTTTTACCTGCTCTTTGTCTATTTTTACTATCTATAATATAAGGTATATTTTGTGGATGTTTTTTATTAAGACCTATATCTATTAATGTTCCGGCTATAATTCTAACCATATTATATAAAAAACCATTACCTGTTATTTCTATTGTAACAATACTATCCTGTTTAGTTATTTTTAGGTCATATATAGTTCTTATTGTTGTTTTTGCCATACTTCCTGTGGCACAAAAAGCTTTAAAATCGTGTTCACCTAAAAAATATTTTGCTCCTATATTCATTTTTTCTATATCCAAAGGTTTATATACAAATTCTGCATAATTTCTTAACATTGGATTTAAAAAAGGCGCATTATATATTTTATATTGATAAGTTTTTTTATAAACACTATTTTGTGGATGAAAATCTTCATTTACATATATAGCATTTGTTACAACTATTTCTCTATTAGGTAAAAAAGAGTTTATGGCAAGAGGTAATCTATCTATTGGTATATTTGTTTTATGTTTTAATAAGGCAAGTTGACATAAGGCGTGTACTCCTGTATCTGTTCTACTAGCCCCTCTTATACTTATATTTTGTTTAAAAAGATTTGATAAAGCGTTTTCTAAATCGCCTTGTACAGTTTTTACATTTTCTTGCTTTTGCCAACCAAAATAATTTGTACCATCATAAGAAACTGTTAATAAAATATTTTTATTTTCCATATTATACCTCAATAGTAAATCTTATTAAAACAATAATTATTAAATATAAAATCATAAATCCAATAGCTACATAATCATTTTTAGACATTTTTAAAACCTTCAACCTTGTTCTATTTATATCTCCACGATAACACCTAGCCTCCATAGCCATAGCTAATTCATCTGCACGTTTAAAAGATGCTATAAAAAGTGGTATTAATATAGGTATAAAATTTTTAACTTTTTTTATAAGATTTCCTGTTTCAAAGTCCACTCCTCTAGACATTTGTGCTTTCTTAATCTTTTCTAACTCTTCTAATATAGTAGGTATAAATCTAAGAGCAATAGTTATTATCATAGATATTTCGTGAGCTGGAAACTTTATTTTTTTTAAAGGTCTTAATAAAACTTCTAAACCATCGGCAAAATCTAATGTATTAGTAGTAAAAGTCAGCATAAAAGATGCTACTATAAGTATCCCAAGCCTAAAAATCATTCTACCTGAATATAAAATACCACCTGTTGTTATTTTTATAAAAGAAAATTGAAACAACACTTCACCTGTCTGATTAAAAAATATATTTGTTATCAAAGTAAATATTAATAAAAACATAACTCCTTTAAAACTTTTTAAAATTACTTTTAAAGGTATTTTTGATAAATATATAATTATTAATAAAAAAATTAAAGATACAAAGTTACCTATAAAAGTTTTAGATATAAAAATAAAAGTTAAAAAACATAAAGTCAATATAATTTTTACCCTAGCATCTAATTTATGTATTACTGAACCAGTGGGATAATATTGTCCTAAAGAAATATTCATAATATATAATCCTTTCATAAATTCGCATAAAATTATTAAGTTATAAACAAATTATCAACATATACACAAAATATTAAAAAGCTAGTATTTATAAGGTTTTGTTGATAAATTGTTTAAATATTTTATAGTTTTTAACATAGTTATCAACATTTATTTAAAGTTTTGTTTAAAACCTTTACACATTTATCTACTGTAAAAATATTTGTATTAAAATCAAAACCGTTTTCATTTAAAATATGAAATAATTTACTACATTTTGGTATATCTAAACCTATACTTTCTAACATTTTTCCATTTTCAAAAACTTGTGTCACCATTCCATTTAAAGCCATAGTTCCATTGTTTAAAACAAAAACTTTGTTACAAGTTTTTGAAACATCATCCATACTATGAGATACTAAAACTATTGTTGTATTAAGTTTTTGTTGCATATATTTTATTTGCGATAATATTTCTTCTCTACCATATGGGTCTAAACCTGCTGTAAGCTCATCAAAAATTAAAACTTCTGGTTTCATAGCTAATATACCTGCTATGGCTACTCGTCTTTTTTCTCCACCTGATAGTTCAAAAGGAGATTTATTATAGTAACTTTCATCTATAAATACTATGTCTAAAGCCTCTTTTACTCTTTTATCTACCTCTTCTTTAGATAGTCCCATATTTATAGGTGCAAAGGCTACATCTTTATATACTGTTTCTTCAAAAAGTTGATATTCTGGATATTGAAAAACAACCCCTACTTTTTGCCTTATATCTTTTAAAGGTTTATTATTAGAATATATTTCTTCTCTATTGATATATACCTGTCCAAAACTAGGTTTAATAAGTGCATTAAACATTTGTATAAGAGTAGACTTACCTGAACCTGTATGTCCAATTATACCTAAAAAATCCCCTTTATTTATAGTTAAATTTATATTATCTAAAGCTATTTTTTCAAAAACTGTGTTAGGTGAATATGTATATTTTATATCTTTAAGCTTTATTTTTTCTTCTTGTTCTTGTTCTATACTATTTTCTATCTGTTCATATGTTGATTTGTTAAATCCTATATTTATAAGCTTTTTAGCTAAATCTTCTATAGAAAGACTATCTAAAGGTATACTATGGCCTTTTTTATTAAGATTATATATAATCTCCATAGACTCTGGAACATCTAGTTTTAGTTCTTTAATCTTTTCTACGTTTTTAAAAACATTTAAAGGTATATCATCTAAAATAACTTTACCTTTTTCCATAATAATAAGTCTATCTGCATCTATTACTTCTTCCATATAATGTGTTATTAAAACTATTGTTATACCCTTTTCTTTATTTAACTTTTTTATAGTTTCTATAACTTCTTTTCTGCCTCGTGGGTCTAACATAGCTGTAGGTTCATCTAATACTATACACTTTGGCTCCATAGCTAATATACCTGCTATAGCTATTCTTTGCTTTTGCCCTCCTGATAGGTTAGAGGTAGTACTATATCTAAAATCTTTCATATTAACAGCATTTAAGCCAAAATCTATCCTCTTTTTTATCTCTTCTCTTTCAAGCCCTAAATTTTCAGCACCAAATGCAACATCGTCTTCTACAATTGTTGCTACAAGCTGATTATCTGGATTTTGAAAGACCATTCCTACTTTTTTTCTTATATCCCATATATTTTTTTCATCTCCTGTAGACAAACCTTCTACTAAAACTTCACCCTCATGACCTTTTAAAATACCGCTTAGATGCTTAGCTAAAGTTGACTTACCAGACCCATTATGTCCAAGTATAGCCACAAAGCTCCCCTTCTCTATATCTAAGCTAATATTGTCTATTGCTTTATAGCTTTTCTTTTCGCCTGTTTCTTCATTATGAGAAACATAGTTAAAAGATAGGTTTTCAATCTGTAAAAACTTCATAAATAACCCTCCTATTTTCTATATATTTTACTATAACATTATAGCATATAAAAAATAAAAAACAAGAAGGTATTAAAATTCTTATTAAATGAATAGGAATTATTAAAAATACTTGATATAATAAATATCCTATGTTAAAATCTATGTTGTATATAGCATTATATATAATTATTAGTGAGGTAAACATATGAATAGTAATAAAACTAGACAAAAAAGTAAAAATAAAGGTAAACAAAAAAAGGCTAAAAAAGCCCCTATAGTTATCTTATGTTTATTGCTAATTATAGGTACAACATTAGGTATAGTTTCTTATAATTTTTATTCATTATATACAAATGGTGGTATAAAATCTGAATATAATAATATAGGTCAAGATATAAATGTTTATATAGAAATGGGAACTAGCTCTAAAGCTATAAGTGAACTTCTTAAAGATAATGGTATTGTTGATAATAGCTTTTTATTTTATTTAAAGACAAAACAAGACGGTATAGCCCAAAATTTTCAAGCTGGAAATTTTATATTCAATACAAGTATGAATTATTCTGAAATAATAGAAATTTTACAAAAACCTACTCAAGAAACTATATTAAAACTACTTATTAAAGAGGGTCAAACTCAAGAAGATATAGCAAAAACCCTTGACCAACAAGGAATTGTTTCTTATGATGATTTTATGAATGCTTGTAATAACATAGTTTATGACTACGATTTTTTAAAAGACTTACCTAACAATACAGAAAGGAAAAGTACCCTAGAGGGTTATCTATATCCAGATACCTATTATTTATCTGAAAATGAAACAGCAGAAAGTATTATAAACAAACTTTTAACTAGATTTGATGAACTTTATACTGATGAAATGGATAAAAAAGCTAAACAAATGGGACTTACAACCGATGAAGTTATAACTATTGCATCTATTATAGAACGTGAAGTAAAATATAGTCCAGAAAAAAACATAGTTGCATCTGTTATTTATAACAGATTAGAACAAGGTATTAAATTACAAATGGATGCAACTGTTTTATATGCTAAAAATGAACATAGCAATAGAACTCTTATAGAAGATACAAAGATACAATCACCTTACAATACATATTACGTAAATGGCTTACCTATTGGTCCTATATCTAATCCTAGTATTGACACAATAGAAGCAGTATTAAATCCTGCTAATACTGATTATCTATATTATGTTGTAAAAGATGATACAACTGGCGAACACTTTTTTACATCGGATTATAATGAGTTTTTAAAGGCAAAAGATGAATATATTAAAAAATTTAATTAAAGGAGAAAAAATATGCCCTTAATAGATGACAACTTAAATGCTTATCTTAATAAACTTATGCCTATGGTAAGTGGAGAAATAGGTAAACTTCAACAAAAATCTTATGATGAGGGTGTACCTATTATTCCAAATGATGTAGTTAGGCTTATATCTGTTTTGTTATCAATTAAAAAACCTAAAAAAATATTAGAAATTGGCTGTGCTGTTGGCTTTTCTTCTAGCTTTATGTCAAACTTTTTACAAGAAGGTGGCTATATAACAACAATTGAAAGATATCCTATTATGATAGAAAAAGCCAAAGCTAATATTAAAAGGCTTAATTTAGAAGATAAAATAAATCTCATAGAAGGTGACGCAAATCAAGTTTTAAAAACATTAGATGACGAATTTGATGTTATATTTATGGATGCTAGTAAAGGACAATATATAAATATTTTACCAGATGTTTATCGCCTTTTAAAAATAGGTGGTATTATTATAGCAGATGATATTTTACAAAATGGCAATGTGGCTAAAACAAAAGAGGAAATAGTAAAAAGACAAAGAACTATACATTATAGATTAAATGACTTTTTGTGGGAAATAACTCACAATGATGGACTAGACACCTCTATACTAACAATAGGAGATGGTGTTGCTATTTGTTATAAAACTAAAAATATAGAAGGGTTGATTATAAATGAACAAAAAGAAAGTTGAACTTTTAGCTCCCGCTGGAGATTTAGAAAGACTTAAAGTTGCTATATTATATGGTGCTGATGCTGTATATTTAGGAGGTAATGCTTTTGGACTTCGTGCAAAAGCTAAAAATTTTTCAATAGATGAAATGGCAGAGGGAGTAGAATTTGCCCATAGCCATAATGCTAAAGTTTATGTAACTTGTAACATTTTTGCACACAATTCAGATATTAATAGTGATAAACTCGTAAATTATTTAAAAGAACTTGAACGAATAAATGTAGATGGTGTTATAGTAGCAGACCCTGGTGTGTTTTCTATTGTAAAAGAAACTGTACCTAATATGGAGATTCATATAAGCACACAAGCTAATACTACTAACTATCAAACGGCTAAATTTTGGAAAAGTCTTGGTGCTACAAGAGTAGTTATGGCTAGAGAAATGTCTTTTAAAGAAATAAAAGCATTAGCAGGTAATGTATCGGATATAGAAATAGAAGCATTTGTACACGGTGCTATGTGTATGGCTTATTCTGGAAGATGCCTACTTAGTAACTACTTTACTAATAGAGATGCAAACCGCGGTGCTTGCGCTCAATCTTGTAGATGGAAATATAAAATTGTAGAAGAAACTAGACCTGGTGAATATTATCCAATAGAAGAAGATGAAAGAGGAACATATATATTTAATTCTAAAGACCTTTGTATGATAGAGTATATACCAGAGCTTATAGAGTCTGGTATATATAGCTTTAAAATAGAGGGTAGAGTAAAAACATCTTATTATGTTGGCTCTGTTATAAAAGCATATAGAGAGGCAATAGATGATTACTTAAAAGACCCTGCTTTATATGAAAGCAAAAAGGATTATTATCTTGAAGAAGTTAAGAAATCTAGCTATCGTGGATATACAACTGGATTTTTCTTTGATAAACCTAAAGAAGAGGCTCAAGTTTATACTTCTAATTCTTATGTAAGAACATATGATTTTATTGGTATGGTAAAAGAATATGATGAACAAACTGGATTTGCTATTATCGAACAGAGAAATAAATTTATTATTGGTGAAGAAATTGAGTTTTTAACAACAAAAGGTAAAAACTTTAGTCAAAAAGTTTTAGAAATGTATGACATGGATGGAAATAAGTTAGAAGAAGCTCCTCATCCACAACAAATTATTAAATTAAAAGTTGATAATCCTGTTTTACCTTTTGATATGATGAGAAAAGAAAGCGACAATCCTGTTTTACCTGAAGATATTTAAAAATTTAAAATATCCCACCTATAATTTAGGTGGGATATTTTAAAAATATATGTTAGCTTATACTAATAAAAGTTATTTTATGTAAAGGAGAGTTCCTATGTGGATTGTTATGGCAATTTTATCAGCATTTTTTGCTGGTGTTACTTCTATTTTAGCTAAATGTGGTATTAAAAAAACTGATTCTGATATTGCTACATTTATAAGAACTATTGTTATTTTAATCTTTTCATGGATTATTGTATTTATAGTTGGTTCATTCCATACTATATCATCTATTGATACAAAATCCTTTATTTTTCTTATATTATCTGGGCTATCTACTGGTGTTTCTTGGCTTTGTTACTTTAAAGCCTTATCTATTGGAAATATAAATAAAGTAGTAGCTATTGATAAATCTAGTATAATTTTAACTGTGTTATTTGCTATTATTATACTTAAAGAAACTAATAATTTATTATTAAAAATTGGTGCTACTATTTTAATTGGCATAGGTACTTTTATGATGATAGAAAAAAACCACAAAAAAGTACTAATATAAAACAAAGTTTTATAATTTATGCCTTTTTAGCTGCTATTTTTGCTGCATTAACTTCCATACTTGCTAAAATTGGCCTATCTAATGTAGAATCTAACTTAGGCACAGCAATAAGAACTTTTATTGTTCTTATAATGGCTTTTATTGTTGTTATTTACAATGGTAAATACAATCAACTTAGAAATATATATAATAAAGAACTAGTATTTATTTGTTTGTCAGGTATAGCAACTGGTGCTTCTTGGCTTTGTTATTATTATGCTATACAAAAAGGTATTGTTAGTGTTGTTGTTCCTATTGATAAATTAAGTATTTTATTCTCTATTATTTTTTCTTATATAATTTTTAAAGAAAAATTAACTAAAAAAGCTTTATTAGGTTTATGTTTAATAGTTATAGGTACATTATTAATGACTTTATATAGTTAATCTTATTTTAATTATAAAAATAAAAATGTTAAAGAATAACTCTTTTTATAAAATTTAATTGTACTTATAGAGGTAGTATATGAATAAAAAGTTTTATAGCCTTGAATTTAAAAGGGTTATAAGGACTTTTAAATATACTATGGTACTAATTTGGTACTAAAAATATTTATTTGACTTTTAAATTATTAATTTGTATAATGTTTTTAGGGTAATTGCATAAGGTGGTTAGCCCCTCTTTCTTTACATAATAGATAGAGGGGAGGTGTGTATTATGACAACATACGAAGTATTATCAATAATAATACAAAGTAATATGTTAATA
>CAMMEG010000004.1 GCA_946495765.1 uncultured Eubacteriaceae bacterium | reverse complement strand
AATTATATTAGTTAAAATACTCTCACATATTACGTGAGGGTATTTTAACTTTTTAATATATATATAAATTATTATTATTTTTAATATTTTTATTTAGCTACTAACATTTCTATATTATTCTAATAATTAAAATTACATTATAAATATAATCTTTAAAATTTACATTCTTTATTATACTTCAATTTTTCAATATTTTTAACTACTAAGTAAATAAAAATAGTAAGAGTAAAATTTATATATTCTATATTATTAAATAAAAATCTATTTAAATATTTTATTTTGTTTATCTAAAAAATTGTAGTAAGCTCCTATCATACCTGCATTATTTTTATATTTGGCAAAAGAAATTTTAGTGTTTTTAGCTATAGGCTCTATTAAATATTTACTAATACTATTTAAAATTTTATCATATAAATAATCTTTTTGAGCCATTATACCACCACCTAAAATAACCATCTCTGGATTTATAACATAACATATATTGGCTATACCATAACCTAAATAATCACATAATTTATCTATTTGTTCTATACAAATTTTATCTCCTTGTTTTGCCCGTTCAAAAATAATTTTTCCATCAATACTGTTTTTATCTATACCTAAAATATCTGCTGTGTTTTTAACTAATGCAGTAGTAGATGCTATATTTTGAAATGTATCATTAAACATATTCATATAGCCAATTTCACATCCACTATTAGAAAATCCATTTATAACTTTATTATCTATAATAATACAGCCTCCTATACCTGTACCTATTGTAAGACACAAGCTAGAATGCGTATTTTTTGACGCCCCAACATAACTTTCACAAATACCTGCACAGTTTACATCATTTTCAACTTCACAAGGTATAGAATATATTTTTTCAAACGATTTTTTATAATTTATACCAATATAATTAGGTATAGAATCATTTGCATATATAATTTCTCCTGTTTTTGAATCTACCATACCTGCTGTAGATATACATATCCCATATATTTTTCTTTCTAAAATATAATTTTCACATATATTTTTTACTTTATTAAAAATATAATCTCCACCTTTAAAAGCCTCTGTTTGTACTTCTTTAGCTTCTAAAATATTTCCTGTTTCATCTATGATACCATATTTTATCATAGTTCCACCTATATCAATAGATATATATTGCTTTATCATATCTTCACCTTAAAAATTGCCTTTTTTATTTTTTTACTATCAGAAACTTTTATAGCTGTCATATGTGCATCATTAGGATAACATATTAAAAAGTCACCTTCTTCTAACAAAATACTACTTTTTTTGTTACCTTCTAATTGTAAAAAATCATCTTTTTCTACAAATTCTTTTTGTTCCATATTATCTATAAAATTCACATTTATAATTTCTTCACCATCTAACATAAAATGTAAATCTAAATAATTTCTATGTGCTTCCCAAAAACGTTTATCTTCTATTGTTGTTTCATATTCTACTATATTTACAAATAAATCTTTACCACATATTTCATAACTACCTTTTTCTAAATTTTTTAAATCATTTTTTATTATATATTCAAAACATTTTTGTAAATCACTATGTAAAAATTTATATTCACTAATATTTCTTATATTTCCATATATCATATATATTTACCCCCTATTTATAGTATATTGTAGCTCTTTCATCTAGTTCTTTATTAGGTTTAAAAATATAGCTAGCTATGAGACCAAATATTAAAGAAACTAGTATAGATATTATAGCATAAGACCAACTAGAAATATCTGGTATTTTATATTTAACAATTATTATAATTATACTAGCAAATACAAAACCTATAAATGTTCCTTTTGCATTTGCTTTTTTAGTAAATGCACCTAAAACAAACATACCTACTAATACACCTAATATAAGTCCCATAAAAGCATTAAACGCTTCATAAGCAGATTTTATATCACCATTTGCAAGAAGAATAGCTATACATATAGTAACAATCCCTATACCAAGAGATATATATTGTGCAATTTTTGTTTGTTTATGTTCATCTATATTTTTACTTATATATGGCTGTATATCTAGTGCCCAACTTGTTGCTACAGAATTTAACCCAGTTGATAATGTAGACTGGCTAGCTGCATATATAGCTGCTAATAATATACCTGTTATTCCAACTGGCAATTCTAAAGATATATAAGAAGCAAATATCTGATCTTGTTTTGCAATAGCTGGAAGAGCATTTTGTGTATAAAATACACTTAAACCTGTTCCTATCAAATAAAATACTGTAGCAACAAATAAAGATAAAAAGCAGTTAGCAAACATCATTTTATTTAATTTTTTAGTATCTGTAGTAGTTGTAAATCTTTGTACTATGTCCTGACTTGACACATAAGATGCAAATGTATTAAATCCTGCTCCTACTAAAACAATAAATACACTTGTTTTAAATATATTAGGTTCAAACAATACTTCATTTTCGCCTAAAAATTTGTGATTTTGTGTAAATTCTTTAAATATTGCTTCTAATCCACCATCAATACCACTAATAAGGTATACTAAAGCAATAGTTATTCCTATTATTAAAATAGCACCTTGTATAAAATCTGTCCATAATACAGATTTTAAACCACCTGTATAAGAATATATAATAGCTATTACACCCATTACAATTATTAAAATATTTACATTTATACCCATAAGCCCTGATAATACTACACAAGGTAGATACATTATTATAGACATACGACCTATTTGATATATTATAAATGTTAAAGCTCCTAATATTCTAAGACCTTTACTTCCAAATCTTATATCTAAATAATGATAAGCAGTATCTATATCTAGCCTACTATATATAGGTAAAAAGAATTTTATAGTTAATGGTACAGCTATAATAACACCTAACTGAGCAAACCACAAAAACCATGTCCCTGCATAAGAATTACCTGGTAGAGATAAAAATGATATAGGACTTAAAAGTGTTGCAAATATTGATACACTTGTAACCCACCAAGGTATAGTTCCATCACCTTTAAAAAATTCTTTACCTTTCATATCTTTTTTAGAAAAAAGTATACCTGCTACTAATACAGCTAATAAGTATACTATTAATATAATCAAATCTATTGTTGTAAATCCTAGTTCATTAGCCTTCATTAATATCTCCTCCTTTACATTATTATAAAATTACAATAGGAGATATATACTTATTAAATATCTCCTATACTTTTAATACTCTTAAAAGTTACATATCTTTTAAATATTTTTCATACATAATTTTTGCTTTTTCTTTTTGATTCTCTGTTATAACTGACATAGGTTTTTTACAATAACCTGCCTCTATACCTTGTAGCTGTAATAAATATTTGATAGTTTGATATAAACCATTACCTAAAATATCGGTTATTAAATCATTTGTTATATTTTGTATTTTAAATGCTTCATCTATTTTACCTTGCTTTGCTAATTCAAAAATTTGTCTTGCTCTTATACCATTTACATTAAATGTTGATCCAATAGCTCCATCTACATTTAATACTGTTGCTGGCAACATCATCTCATCAAATCCTGCAAAAATAAGATGCTCTGGATATGCTTTTCTAAGTCTTTCTAAAAGATAAAAATCTGCTGCTGTAAATTTAACCCCGATTATTTTTTCATTTTCAAATAACTCGCCAAATTGCTCTACACTAATATTAACACCTGTTAAAAATGGTATAGAATATATAATAAGATAGTTATCTACACTATTTATTATTGTATTATAATAATCTTTTATTTCTTCAAAATTAAACTTATAATAAAAAGGTGTAACAGCAGATATAGCATCGTATCCTAAATCTGTTACATATTTAGCAAGCTCTATAGCTTCATTAATATTTAAAGAACCAACTTGCGCTATAAGTTTAATATCATTTTGAGCTTCTTCTTTAGCTATTTTAAATATTCTTTTCTTTTCTTCTGTAGATATTAAAAAATTTTCACCTGTTGAACCACCAACATATAATCCGTCTACTTTCATTTTATCAATATTATGTCTTATAATTTGTCTTATACCGTTTTCATTGATATTTCCTTTTTCATCAAAAGATGTTAATAATGCACTAAATATTCCTTTTAATTCTTGTTTTTTCATAGTTAATTACTCCTTTTCATTATATAAGACTATTTATTATTAAAATTATTTATATTCTTATTATATTTATGTAAATTATTTTAATCAATAGTAATTATGTTTAAAAAACTCTTATATTTTTTATTATAATTGTATATTTGTAAATTTTCTTATCTGTTATATATTATTTTTTTGTAAATTTTTTATATTATAAACATCTAATTTTATAATATTTATGTGAATTTATCACACTATCTATATACCATTAAATTATATATTTTTATGATATAAAATAGCTTAAAAATGATAATTATAAAATCAATTTTTTTATACTCCATACCAAAAAATATCTATTTCTATTATTATTCTTCAATAAAAACTAAAATAAAAATAAATATTTTTAATAATAAAGTCATATCTTAATTATAATAGTTAAAATACCCTCACATAATTATGTGAGGGTATTTTTTAATTTTTTAATGCATCTACAAAAGTTTTTGTTATTATTTGTGGTCTTGTTATTGCACTTCCAACAACAACAGCATAAGCTCCCATATCAATAGCCTTTCTAGCTTGTTCTGGTGTATTAAAGTTGCCTTCTGCTATAACCTTTGCATTTTTACATTCTTTTATAAGTTTTTCTAATACTTCAAATTTTTCAACATTTTTAGACTGTTGTGTATATCCTATAAGAGTAGTACCTACATAGTGAAATCCTAATTTATCTGCTCTTATACCTTCTTCATATGTAGATATATCTGCCATAAACTTTTGATTTTTATACTTTTCTAGTATTTCTTTTAAAAATTCTTCATTTTGACTAATAGTAGCATCTACTGCTATTATATCTACTCCCTCATTAATAAGTTCTTCTACTTCTTTTATTGTTGGAGTTATATATGGTACAAGCCCTTCATAATCTTTTTTTATAATACCTATTATAGGCAATGATACATTGTTTTTTATTTCTTTTATATCTTTAACACTATTTGCTCTTATACCAACTGCTCCACCTTCATATGCTGCTAATGCCATTTTACCCATTATAAATGAACTATGTAATGGTTCATTTTCTAATGCTTGACAAGATACAATTAAACCTTTTTTCATATTATCACCTCTTAATTTATTCCTATTATTTCATTTATCTTATTTTTTATTAAGTCTGCTTTTGCTCCAAATACTGCTTGTATGCCTCCTTTAACATCAAAAACAGCAGTAGCTCCTAATTCTTTAATTCTATCCTTATCAACCTTACTTATATCTTTTACTGCAACTCGAAGTCTTGTTATACAAGCATCACAATCTTCTATATTTTCCTTACCTCCAAGAGCCTTTAAAACTTCTTTGGCATCTTCTGCTATACTTCCTTTAGTTTCTACTTTTATTTCTGCCTCTTCCCCTTCTTCTCTACCAGGTGTTTGTACATTAAATTTTAATATAAGTAATTTAAAAATAAAATAATAAATTAAAAACCAAATTATACCTATAAATATAACATATATCCAATTAGTCTTATCATTACCTTGGAATACACCAAATAATAAAAAGTCTATTAATCCACCTGAAAATGTATTACCAATTCTTATTGAAAGAATATCTGCTAAGAAAAATGATAATCCATCTAAAACTGCATGTATAACATATAACCACGGAGCAACAAATAAAAACATAAACTCTAAAGGTTCTGTTATACCTGTTAAAAATGAAGTTAATGCACCACTAAATAATAAACCACCTACTAATTTTCTTCTTTCTTTTGGCACACAATGATACATAGCTAAAGCTGCACCAGGTAAAC
Source organism: uncultured Eubacteriaceae bacterium (assembly GCA_946495765.1). Classification (GTDB taxonomy): domain Bacteria; phylum Bacillota; class Clostridia; order Lachnospirales; family CAG-274; genus Tyzzerella. The sequence goes on along the minus strand of CAMMEG010000004.1, from coordinate 34,064 downwards.
CAAACATCATTGTGTCAAATCTACCTGCAAAAAATCTTGTCCCATAAGTATAAAGTCCAGTGTGAGTTGGATCAGCAAGTTCTGCAAAGAATATATTTTGCGCTCCAACAATTTCATTACCAGATACAATAGCAGTACCACCAAGTTCAGTATACCAAAATAATGGATATATTGTATGATGAAGACCAACTGCTCCTGTAAGTCTTAACAAAGCACCATATATAAATGTACCAAAAGCTCCCATATTAGCTATTTGTTCACCTACAACTACTAATACTTTTTGAAAAGGTGGCCATATTAAAAAGAATACTGCTCCTATAAATATAGCACAAAATGAAGATACTATTGGTATAAATCTAGAACCACCAAAAAATCCTAAAAATTGTGGTAATTGTATATTCCCATATCTATTATGTAAAAATACAACTATACAACCTATAACTATTGAACCTATAACACCTGTATCTATTGATGTTATTCCTTCTGGTTCAAAAACACTTATCATAGATGTTATTGTTGCATTCATAACTAAAAATGCTACTACTGCTGCAAGTCCTACTGTCCCTTTATCTTTTTTAGCAAGACCAACAGCTAAACCTGTACACATAATAAGAGCAATATTAGTAAATACTATATTACCAGCTGCTGACATTATTTGAAATAAACCTTGTAAAAATGGTATATTCAAAAATGGATATGTACTAATAGTGTTTGGATTAGATAAAGCTCCTCCTATACCTAATAATAAACCTGCTGCAGGCAAAATTGCAATAGGCAGCATAAATGCCTTTCCTAGTTTTTGTAATTGTTTAAACATATTCTTCCCTCCTAAAAATTAATATTATTAAAATTTTACAATTTATGAAAATTATTTTCATTTATATAATTATTATAATAATAAATTTCATTTTTATCAAGTCTTAATATTATAACAATTTTTCTTATAATATTTGTTTATATTGTACATATAATTCATCATTTATTATTTTTATCTTAACTTTTAGTTTTTAATATGATATAATTAATAAAAAAATTATAATTTTGGTGATATATAATGAATACATTAGAACTAATACAATTAAAATATCTTGAATTTTCTATAAAAGAACAAAAAGTAGCCGACTATATTTTAGAAAATGCCCAATATATTCAAAATATGAATATTAATATTTTTGCTAAAAACTGTAATGTTTCTACTGCTACTGTTACTAGATTTTGTCAAAAATTAAATCTTCATAGTTTTGCTAATTTAAAAATAAGCTTAGGTTCTATAAATCTATCATCTATAAATACACAAAAAAATGACCCTTTAAATAAAGTTCATTTGTTTTATAAAGACATTATATCTAGTACAAATAATATTGTTAATATAAATGATTTAAAAATTTTATATGATAAAATCAAAATTTCTAAAAAAATATACATATATGGTCTTGGTAGTTCTGGATTAACTGGTACAGAGTTTATGCTTAGACTAATAAGAATGGGATTTCATTGTCAATCTATTACAGATTCTCATCTTATGGTTATAAATAGCTCTATAGTAGATGAAAATGATTTGATTATTGCTATTTCTTGTTCTGGAGAAACATTAGATGTTATAAATTCTGTAAAATTAGCTAAAAAAAATAAGTGCTTTGTAGCATCTATTACAAGCTTTCCTACAAGTACCCTTTCTTTAATCTCAGATTTTTTTATTATTGTACCTAATCCAAATTTATTAACAAAAAATTCTTTTATTAATACACAATTTTCTACAATATATATTATTGATGTTTTAACAACTATGTTTTTAGAGGAAAATACTATGCGTGAAAAAATGAATATTACAATAGATACTATATTAAATAATCAGAAAAAATAAATGTTGTATAACATTAGTTGTATCCAAAATTTGCTAATTATTAAAATTTAATATCGTTAATTTTATACATATAATATTTTAGATATTTTTTATTAATTTTATCTTTATTTAAGTATAATATTTTTATACTTTATTAGCTAATATTTTAACTGCAACTAAAAAACGATAAATAACCAAAATAAAAAGGCTAAATTTAATTTTAGCCTTTTTATTTATTTTCTACAATACCTTTAAACCCTCTACCTATTACTTCACTAACATTAGCTATTACAACAAATGCATTTTCATCAATATCTCCAACTACTTCTTTTAATTCTGGTATTTGTTTTTGTTTAACAATACAAAATATAACATTTTTTTTATTCTTAGTATACATACCATGAGCATCTAAAGAAGTTGCTCCTCTATCAATAATATTTAATATGCTATGACCTATTTCTTCAGATTTATCACTAATAATAAACACAGCTTTTGCAAAATCAAATCCATCTACTACTATACCTATAACCTTACTTACAATAAATACACTTATAAGAGCATATAAAGTAGGTTTAACTCCAAATACAATTATACCTATAAATATAATAGTAAAATCTATACATAATAATATTTTAGATATTTGTATATGTCTTAAAAATTTGTTTATTATAATAGCTAAAAGGTCTGTACCACCTGTACTACATCTATTTTTAATAATTAAACCAAGTCCTATACCATCTATAATAGCACCAAAGACAGCTGCTAATAATATGTCCTCTGTAAATTTAGGAACCCAACTTGTTATAGCCAAAGCAAAAGATAAGAAAAATGTAGCAAAAATAGTATTTCCTAAAAACTTAAATCCAAAAAACTTATAGCCTAATAAAAATAATGGTATATTTATTAAAATGTTACTAAGCCAAACAGGAAAAGGTACAGAAAAAACTGTTTGAAATACGCTATCTAAAATAATACCAAGTCCTGTTACCCCACCTAATACAAAATTATTAGGTTTTAGAAATACATTTAAAGAAATAGCCAATAAAAAACAACCAATGATAATATTTAGATATTTTAAAAATGTTTTATTTTTTAATATTTCTTTCATTTTTTTCACCCTTTATTTTATATTTCAAAACTTCAATAATAAATAAAGGTAACTTTAACATTCTTTTAAACCTTATAGGTTGTGTTATAAGCCTATAAAACCATTCTAAATTAATTTTTATAAAAATTTTAGGGGCTCTTTTAACATTACCACTCATAACATCAAAGCTACCACCAACGCCTATCATAACTTTAACATTAAGCCCATCTTTATTATTGTATATCCATTTTTCTTGTCGAGGAGAGCCAAGACCAACTAACAATAAATCCGGACTAAGACTATTTATTTCATCTATTACTATATTTCCCTCTTCTTCAGTAAAATATCCATTATGAGTGCCAATTATTTTAAGTCCTTTATATTTTTTCTCCATCATATTTTTAGCACCTACAATGGTTTCTTCACTAGCACCTAAAAAATATACTGTTTTATTGGTATTTTTTATTTTAGAAAAAATACTTTGTATTAAGTCAAAACCTGCTACTCTTTCTCTTATATCATAACCTAATATTTTAGCACCTATTACTACACCTATGCCATCTGGTATATTTAGGTTACTTTTATTTAATATTTCCATAAAATCTTTATCATTAAGTGCATTCATAACAAACTCTGGATTTGGTGTAAAAATGATTTTCTTTTCATTATGTTCAAGATATAAAAGAACTAAACTTAAAGCTTCATTTAAATTTACATTATTTATAGGAACGCCTAATATGTTGCAAACTGTAAAAGACATATAAAAACTCCTTTTATTTTATTTCATAATCACCTTTTACTAAAAACCATGCTTTTTCTGTAACTTTTATACCCCTACCATCTTCTCTAGGTATTATAAGAAGCTGATTTTTATTTATAGTATTTTTATCTTTTACTTCTAATCCATTTGTTATATTAGCTATGCCTTCGGCTCCAGGTACAACAGCATTACCTTTACCACTTCTTAATATAATCTCTGTTCCTTCTTTTCCATATATAGTTTGTCCCACTTCTACTAAAACAGGTTTAAAACTATTCCCACTAGTTTGTACATTAGTATTAGTAGATGTATTTTCAGAACCAACTGTACTATTTATTACTTCTAATACTTGATTTATTTTATCATCTACATAGCTTTTTGCAACTAATGGGTCTTCTGAACTCCCCGCCTGACTGTTTGCAAAAGCTACACCTGTTGCTATAATAAAAGTAGCTAAAAATATTTGTATTCCAACCAAAATTTTTTGTTTCATTTTTATTCCCCCTATTAATAGTTATTTTTGTTTTTTCTTATTTTATCAAATTCTTTATTTAAAAGTATTTCATTTTGTCTAGCTTTATCTAAAAGTATATCTATTTTTTCGGCTAGTATATCTTCATATCTTTCAAGCCCCATAAACATACCCTCCATTTGAGCTGTAAGTTTTTTTGCATCTATATCTCCTGTCCTAACATCTCCACCATTTGGCATATTTAAAACATTTAGATAATACTCTATTTTAGGGTCGTATATTAACCCTATCATAGGTACTTTTTTAGACGCTGAAAATAACAACGTATGAAGTCTCATACCAAGTATAAGCTTCATTTGTCCTATTATACCGAGTATTTCGTCTGGTTTATAAAGTTCTTGTAAAATATATGAGTCTTGTTTCATCTCATACATAACTTTTTTAGAGGTTTCTATATCTTTTGGTTGTTCCATAGGTATAAAAAGAACATTTTTGCCTTGTTTTACCATATTATCACAAGCTTTTGCTACTTCTTTAATGTATTTATCTCCATATTTAGCTTTATTCCAATTTCTAACAGACACACCTATAATATCTTTATCAAGAGGTATCTTTTCTTTAATTAAAAATTCTCTTGCTTTATCATCTGGTATAGATTTAAGGGTAAATGCAGCATCTGCTGTAACATAAATATCAGGCTTTTTAACTCCCATATCTAAAAGATCTTGTTTAGAAAACTCTTCTCTAAGAGTAATCAAATCTACATTATCTACAACCAGCTTTACTAATTTTCTATTTATATTTCCATTAACTGGTCCTATACCATTTGAATAAAGCATTACTTTTTTATTAAAAAGCTTTGCAAATTTTATAATGCTTAAATAGTATAAAAGTGAACGTGTGCTAGTACCATTTTGTATTAAAGTGCCTCCTCCAGATAGTATGATATCACTTTTTACAATAGCTCTAATCACTTCAATAGCATTAAATCTCTGCACAGAATTAATATTGTATTCAATTTTAGTTAATTCAGGAATATGAGAGATAGCAGTTATATTAACATCTGGTGCCATTTCTTTAATATTTGTTGTCATAGCCATTAAAGTTGCCTCATCTCCGCAATTTCCATATCCATGATACCCAGCTATTAATAAGTTAATCATTGGTTATCCCTTCTTAATTTTTATTTATTAAAATTGTATTATTATCTTTATAATTTATATACCAAAAATGCATAAGTACGGCTACTAAAAGCCAAAAACAAGAGGTCATCATAGGCACTTCAAAAACATTTTCTACAAAGTTATGCACAATAACTCCAAAAATTCCTGCAAAAATACCTATTTCTAATTCTTTAGATACTTTATCCTTAGTTATTCTAATAGTTCTTATACCATTTACTATTATTTGATACATAAGCATTACAAATGCAAATAATCCGAATAAACCTGTTTCTACAGCTGTTTTTAAATAATAGTTATCCATATAAAAAGTTTCTACCATTTCATTATCTACTAAATAAGATAAATTATTATTTATAGCAACGGCTCCTCCAAAATGACCAAGTCCTACACCAAAAAGTGGAGTTCCTTTAAGTATTTGTATACCTGTTAGCCATCTTACAAGTCTACCCCCTCTAAGACTACTTTGTATATATTCAGAACTTAACATATATGTTATTCTACTAGATATACCAGGGACTAAAACTACTGCTAATAAACCTAATATAATAACTGGTATTAAAAGTCTTTTGTCTTTTAAAAATACATAAGCTAATATAGCTACTCCAAACCCTATCCAAGCACCTCTTGAGAAAGTAAATACTAAACAACATGCCATTATTATTGCTAAAATATAAAATAATGCTTTAGACTTATTATTTTTAGATATAGCACCAAATGATAATGTTAAAGGTAAAGCTAAAGTCATAAGAGAACCTAATATATTAGGACTTGTTAATATAGAGAATACTCTTGTTCTAACACCTGCTTCTTTGCTATCTACCCAGCCTGCTGGCATTTCAACGCCTATTATATATTGATATACTCCATGTATAGCCATTAAAGAAACTACTATTACAAATATTAAACATAATCTTTTTGCCCCATTAATGTCTTTTAAAAGCTGTATTATTACAAAATACCAAAGTATGTATTGAATAACAGCTCTAAACCCTTCTAAAGATATTATATAGTCAGGAGAGTTTATTATAAGAACTATAACCATAGATATAATAAATAATAAAACTGGTAAATCTAAAGGTGTTTGTTTAAATCCTTCTTGTTCTCTATATTTAATATATTTATAACCCCAAACTAAAAACATGGCTATAAATAAAAGTTCATCCCACACACTAGCTATACTTGGTACAAAATTTCTAAGTATAAAATCTATAAACGGGTATAGACAAAGAGTATAGGCTATAATTTGATAATTTGCAAATACAAGCCCAATTATAGCTATTAATCCTAAAAATATAATAACTTTTTCAATACCAAAAAATGCACCAAATATACCAGCTAATGAAAATAATATTATTAAAATAATTAGTGTTTGTTTTTTCACGTTTTCACCAACTCTTGAATATTTTATAAATAAAACTTTGTTTAAAACAGTTTGTACTTTTACTAAATACAAATAATATTAATGTTAAGGCTAAAATCCCATAAGATACATATAAATTTATTGTATCAAAAATTATACCAGTAAAGCTATATGCAATATTAAATGCTCCTAATAAAACAATTAATAATAGTATCTTTTTTTCTTTAGTAAAATATTTTATACTTCTAAGTTCAAAAAATGATTTACTTCCTAATAGCCATTTTTTTATTGCTTTGTGTAAAAAGTCTGCTATTTTATCTATTATTTTTACTACTTTTCTAATAAATCTATATACTAAACTATTTAAAAAGTACGGATTTTTATTTAAATAATTTTCTACACATTTATAAATAAAACTTTGTTTAAGGCAATTTAATATTTTTTCTAAATTCCTCTTTAATAAACTATTATTATAAGGTTTTATTAAAATTTTATCAAAAAATTTATAAATAACACTATTTTTTATAAATAAGGGCATATTATACCTCCTATTCTGTAACAGCAGTACTTTCTTCTGTTGTATCTTCTACGCTTCCTATATCTTTAAGTTCTATATCACGAATTTTACAATTTGCCTCAAATTTTTGAGTTTTTAATATAAAATTGTAATTTACTCTAACTTCTTGATTACCTGCTTTTAAAATAGGATTAGAAGCATTTACTGTATCTTTTATAACAACAGTAATGTCTTTCCATATTGGATGTTCCTCAAGAATAGCTTCGCCTTCAGAATTAGTAGTAATATAGGCTGCTGGAGTCACATCTACTGATACTATTTCTGCATCAGTAAAAACATTATTAGCTACTAACTTATCCCCTGGTTTCAATGTCTCTAAAGCTTCTGGAACAATAGAGTTCCCATATAATGTTACATATATTTCTTTTTTACTATCTAAAGGATTTTGTCCCTGTGCATTTCTAGAGCTACTAGTAAGTCTTATACCAATAACTGCTATAACACCAATTATTACTACTAATACAAGTAAATCTACAATATTTATAATTCCAAATAATTTTCCTTTTTCATCTATTATTTTACTCACCTTTTTGTCTCCTTTATAATATTTTTATAAATGTCTATATGTGTTTTTGCCATTTTTATATCTGAAAAATGGTCATAGGCATATTTATAAAAGTTTTCGCCAAAGCTAGACATAAGTTCTCTATCTTTTAAAAGTATATCTATTTTTTTAGCTACCTCTTCACTACTATGTGATTTTATTAAAAGTCCTGTTTCATTATTTTTTATCATCTCTGGTATACCACCAACCATTGTTGCTATTGTGGGTTTTTTAAGTCTAGCTCCTTCTAAAAGTGCATAAGGAAAACTTTCAGAATAGCTAGTTAAAACATTTATATCTATTGAATTATAAAAACTATCTATATCATTTATAAATCCAAGCATTTTTACATTATTTTGTAAATTATTATCTTTTATAAAAGACTTCATACTTTCTTCTAAATTACCACTGCCAGCTATTAAAAATATAATATTTTTATTATCTTTTAATAAAATCTTACTAGCTTCTAAAAAATGTTTTAATCCTTTTACAATTTGCAACCTAGCTGCTATACCTACATACACATAGTCCTTGTTATATGGTATATTATGTTTATATAAAAATTCCTTTTTTTCTAAAGGTTTTATTTGTTTTTCCATATCTATACCATTGTATATAACTTTTAATTTTTTATCATTAAAGCCTCTTTTTATAAGCATATTTTTAAAGGCCTTTGTAACTGCTAATATATAGTCAAATCTTCTAAGTGCAATAGCGTTTATAGGCATAAATATAGCCTGCTTATATATACTATCTTTAAAGTCTAATTTATAATCACTATGAAGAGTTGTTATAAATGGTATATTAAAGCTATTTTTTATAAAAAATGCTATATAATTAGCTCTAGCACCGTGACAATGTATTAAATCATAATCACCATCAAATATATATTTTTTTATGTCTAAAATAGGCTTTAAACTATATCTTTTCTTTTGATGTATAATTTTTATAGGTATATTAGCTTCTTTAGCCTCTTTAGTAAATATCCCTTCCATTATACATAAAAGTTCTACATCTATGCCTTCTTTCATAAGCCTTTTAAGAAGAGTTATAACGTGAGTTTTAGCTCCGCCTCCATCTCCTCCGCTTATTAAATGAAGCACTTTCATTTTATTATCACATCCCACGGTATTATTTTGTCAATAAATATTATAATATAACAATTAAATTTAAACAAATTAACTTTTTGTAAATTTTAAAGCCCTATCAAAAATATTAGCTAATTCTTTAGTAAGCCTTTTTCTTTCAAATCTTTCTATTATATTAAAGTCTGGTTCAAAAATTAAACTATTTTTTTTCCATTTTTCATAATATTGTTTTATAATATTTTCTATTTCTAAGACGTTATCTGTATTAGCAACAATACCTATTTTACTCTCTATCACTAAATCTTTAGCTACCCCATCTGGAAGTATAGCAAGAACAGGTCTTTTAGTATTCATATATTCAAATATTTTACCTGTATAAAAGGCATTAGCTCCTACACCACTTCCTTCTATTAAAACTAGAGCGTCTGAACTAAGCTGATACTTTATACAAACATTGTGTGGAACATAACCTACTATTTCTATATCATCTGTTAAATTAAGACTGTCTATTTTAGATTGTAGCTTATCTTTATGATAATTACCAATAAGCTTCACTTTTAAGCTATTTTTTTCAATTATTCCTTTTTCTTTTAAATTTTTTATAGCATTAAAAAAGTTATCCGGCTTTCTTCTTCCATATAAGGCTCCAGTATAAACCATTGTGAACTTTTCATTATTAGGTTTAGTAAGATCCATATTTAATAAGTCCTCTTCATCATAACCATTAGGTATAACATACAAATTATCTCCACTTATGTTGTTATTTTTTATAAAATTATCACGCATAACTGGTGTATTTGTTATAAGATAATCTGCTTCTAAAAGGACTTGACTCTCCATATTTTTTTCTATTTTAGTTCTTATAAGATTATGTGGATTATCTAATGTATACGGATTATTAGTCCATTCATCTCTAAAATCTACTACCCATTTTATATTAGGTATTTTTCTTTTTATATAAAGACCTAAAAGATGGTCACTATAAGGTGCACTTGTTGTATATATAAGTTTTATGTTATTTTCTTGTATAACTTTTAAAGCTTGTTTTTTACTTTTTTCAAACCATATTCTAGCACTATCTGGTATCATTATCTTACTTATTATTTTAAAAGGTATTTTTAATATACCTTCCATTTCCGATGGTTCATAAGCCTTTGTTCTAATAATGTTTACTCCTTGTGGCACATCATTTAAAAGTGTTTTATCTATAAGCTTTGCTCCAGTTATTTCTCTAGTAAAAACAACTGGCTCATATCCAAAATTTCTCAAATGTTTTACAAATTTTACACTTCTTTGTACACCAGAGCCACCCATAGGTGGAAACTGATTTGCAATAATAAGTACTTTTTCCATTATTTTTCACCTAATAAATAATAGTTTATATTGTTATTAATAACGTCTTTTCTATCAAAAAAGTTCCTTGTATCTAATATATTTTTATCTTTTAGTAATGTAGATACTTTACTAAAATCTATATCCTTAAATTCATCATGGTTTACACCTAAAACCATAATACTAGCATCTTTTAAACAATCATATATGTCCATATTATTTTCTATTTGTTCTTTTGCATGTGGGTCACAAACATTGACTTTTACATTTTCTTTTTTAAGCATATCTAAAAGGTTCATAACAGGACTTTCTCTAATATCATCTATATTTGGTTTATATGTTACACCGAATAAAGCTATTGTTTGTCCATTAAATCCACCTAATATTTTTTTAATCTTTTCAAAAACAAATTGAGGCATGCTATCATTTATAAGTCTTGCTTGTTTTATAAGTTTAGCATTTTCAGACTTTTCTACTAAAAACCATGGGTCTAAAGCTATACAATGTCCACCAACACCAGGTCCTGGACTTAATAAATTTACACGTGGATGATGATTAGCAAGACGTATTACTTCAAAAGCATTTACACCTAATTCTTCACTAATTTTAGCAAGTTCATTAGCTAAAGCTATATTTACATCTCTAAATGTGTTTTCCATAACTTTACACATTTCGGCAGTAGTAGAAGTTGTAATAAATATTTCACCTTCTACAATACTTTCATATACTTCTTTAACCGCTAAACTAGACTTTTCATTTATACCACCAACAATACGACTATTTGTTCTAAGTTCTTCTATAACTTTTCCTGGTAAAATTCTCTCAGGAGAATGAGCAACTAAAAGTTCCTCTCCAAGCTCAAGTCCTGTTTCTTTTAGTATAGGCATCATTAAATCTTCTACTGTACGTGGAGGAGATGTAGATTCTAATATAACAATACAGCCTTTTCTAAGGTGGGGAACAATAGCTTTTGTAGCACTTTCTACATAACTCATATCTGCTGTTTTATTTTCATTAATAGGAGTAGGTACAGCTATGATATATACATCACAGTCTGGTGGACAAGTTGTTGTAGCTGATAAGTTCCCTTTTTGTACACAATCTTTAACAAGTTCTAAAAGGCCTGGTTCTTCTATTATTATTTTACCTTTATTAAGGGCATCTACTACCTTTTGATTTAAGTCATATCCTACTACCTTATGACCTTTAGATGCAAACATAGCTGCAGTAGGTAAGCCAACATATCCAATACCAATCATACAAATCTTTTTCATAGGTACAAATTCCTTTCATAATCTATAAATATTTATTAAATATTTTTATAGTTATATAATCTTTTTATTTTGTATTATTTTTATTTTACCACTTTTTATAATCTTTAACAATATTTATTTATATATAATAAAATTATTTTCACAAAAATTTTACAAAATAATCAATTATTTACCTTTTTTTCAATTTGCTTAATATTAAATTTATTTCATTTTTAGCCTCACCTATAATATAAAGAGACACACTATATGCTATTATACCTATTAAAACAAGTAGACATAATGTAATAATATTTACTGGTAAAAATTGTTTTATAACAATTATTATAATACCCATTATTGTTGTACTTATTATTATTTTATATAAAGATACCTTATTAATATTAAACTCCATGTGTTCTTTTGTCCCATTTTTAGCTAATATAAAATACAATAAAAATGCTATAAAAGTACTTACACCAGCAAATTTATACCCAAATATTTTTATAAATACTATATTTAATATAATATTTAATATACCACTTACCATACTTCTTTTAAAGATTTCTTTTGTTCTAGCATTAAGTTCCCAAGGCTTTATAGCATATTCAGTTAATCCTAAAAACATCATCCCCAATGCTACAAATCCCATTATGCTGTGTCCTTCAAAATATTTATTTTCAAATAAAACTGATGCCATAAAATCCGATACACAAAATACTCCCACAACAGCTGGTAATGATATTAATAAATATGTTCTTATTGCATTTCCTATAAGAGTTTTTGTAAGTTCTGTATCTCCTTCACTCCACGTTCTAATAATTGTAGGATAACTACCTCTCATAGCACCGGCTGCCAAAAGAGTAAATGCTGAAGCAATTATTGAATAATTTGTCTGATATATACCTACTTTATCTTCACCCAAAAAATACTTTATTACATATATATCAGATTTATTTAAAACAGAGGTAGCTATCATATTACCCATTAGAGGCATACCATATATTTTTAAGACATGTAATATTTCCTTATCATAATATTTCCATTTTATATGTTTTATTATATCAAGTTTTATTATACCAATTAAAGCTGTTATAAAATCAAATATAATATAACCTACAAATATCCATTCTATTTTTGTAGTAAAAACTTTATTTAAAATAATAATAGACAAAAGCTTTCCTACTACATTTATTATAGATAAAAAAAGATTAGTCTTACTTTTTCTAACTCCTGCAAGCATACCTATTACAAGCTGTGATGTATTATATGTAAAAAACATAAACACACTTACTATAATAAGACTTATAGGATAATTATTAGTTATACTAGGGAAAAATCCTAAGCTTAAAATAAAAATAATAATACTAGATATAAAAATGACTACTATATTTACTTTAAACCATGAAAAAAATACAGTAGAAAAAAATTTATCTTGTTCATTATCCAATTCATATTTATTTATATATCTTAATACAGATTGTACAAGCCACTGTATTAATGCCATAGCAATAGTAGTTATAGCAATGTTTATAGTAGAATATCTTCCTGTTTCCTCTGGAATATATATATAAGACATAGCAGATATAGTTAAAACACCTACTAAACCCTCTATAATTTTTGCTATCATATATATTATAGTATCCTTAGCCATCGCTTGATTTTTTGTATTTTTATTAGACATTTTTTTACCTCTTTATATATACTTTAAATATTTTATATTATATATAATTTTAAATATTTTGTCTATTTATTATTTTCTTAAAGAATAATTTTTTTAATACTGTGTATTAAAATCATAGCTTAATTATAATAAATATTTTTTTAAATACACAAAAGGAGAGTAAAACTCTCCTTATAAATTTATAAAATATATTTTTAACTTTAATATACATCTAAACTTTATTATATTTTAATAGATTTAATAATAAGTATCTAGCTTAATTTTAAATATAATCATTTTTATGATAGACTAGTCTTAACAATAATATATTCAAAATTTTATAATTTAGGTATAAAATTATAATACTCTTCTAAAGAAGCATCTTTCATACAAGCTTCAATTATTTGTTTACCAAGTGGGTTTAAATCTTTAGTACAATATTTTTCTAATTCCTTTTTAAAGAAATTTGTAAGCATTTTTGCACCTATGTCATACGCCTCATTAGTAACCTCTGGCTGTCTATTAACGTGTAAAAATCCTTTTGGTATAAGCATACCATCTATTTTTATACTTTCTGGTATATAACCTAATAAAGAGCATCTAGCCTCAGTTAATACTTCTCTTTTAAATTTACACCCACCACGTCTTGATAAATATTCTCTAGTAGCCCATTGAGCACCAAAACCTACTTTATAAGCCCCTATATATTGATTAGGTATTAGTATATATCTAGTAGATAAAGTATTTAAAATTTGATTTAAAAGTAAATTAGCTTGTTCTACCATTTTACCTGTTGCAAAAGGCCAATAAGACCCAACTCCTTCACTTTTCATTCCTACTCCATTATCTACAATTGAAGGATTAGCAAATCCCCTTGGAGAAACTAATCGCCATAACCACGCTAAAGCTGGTGGTAAAATATGAAGCATACCTATTATACCATAATTAGGATTTTCTTTTGTTGTAGGAGGAGTTCTAACTCCAAAACTTCTAATATCCACCTCTAAAGCCTGATTTAAAACATTTTCTTTAGCTTTTCTAGGTATTATTATTCGTGGATTAGGACAAGGTACTCCAGGTTTATCTTCTGTGTGTTCCCATATAAGACAAGTAGAGTTAGGTACACCTTGTATATTAAAAAATACTAGTGGTTCTTCCGGATGCATACATATTCTTTCTGTTTCAGGTTCTGTACCATATTTATTTATATGGTCAACACGCAAAAACCAACCGTACTCAGCGTCTGCTACTACAAGCTTGTTACTATTATTTTGTATAGAATGATGAGCTAAAGCCATATCATCTGTTATAGGATTAAGCTCACAAGTGTCTGCTAATCTTACTAATGTTTCTTCGGTTGTTATAATATTTGTACCTAATAATAAACGTCCATCTTTTCTTCTATGAAAAGGCTCTGTCATTTCACTTTTTCCTCCACCTGATGCTCCTTCGTGCATAATAGTCAAGGTAAGTTCATAAGGAGTAGTTATTTTAACAGTAGATGCATGTAAAGTATTCCAACCTTCTTTTTCTCCAAGATTTAAAAGTACACTATATACACCTTTTTTTGCACTAGGTCCTGGATATAAGTTATAAGAAAAAACTTCATGTATATTATCTAATCTATTATGAACAACTATTTGATTCCCACCGTATAAAGTATGTCTAAAAGGAGGAGCTACATATATTATAGCTTTAGGTTCAAACCCTTCTCTTATTTCATCTAGTGGTATAAATCCTTGTAAATCGGCAAGTGCCATTCCAAAAAATGAAGCATTTGCTGGCATAATAGCTAAAGCTTCATATCCTATTTTAAGTTCATCATTACCTGCAAAAAATGGCAATA
This sequence comes from uncultured Eubacteriaceae bacterium, assembly GCA_946495765.1. GTDB lineage: Bacteria > Bacillota > Clostridia > Lachnospirales > CAG-274 > Tyzzerella. The sequence goes on along the minus strand of CAMMEG010000004.1, from coordinate 19,058 downwards.
TTAAAAGCTCATCTTGTGACTTTAACCAATTAAAAGTTGATTCTCTATCTTCTTTAAAAGATTTATTAAATCTCTTTTCATACGTACATTTATCTGTTGGTAAGTCATCTGCTATAACCATACTATCTGGATCACGTCTTCTAAGTTTAATATCTTCAAAATTTACTGCTATACCATTTTTACATTTTACTACTGTAGCCTCTTTTATGTCTTTTCCATCTATATTATATATTACATCAAATGTATCTTTATTTTTTCCACCAAGGGAAAGTTCTAAAAGTTCATTTTTGCTATTTGGTATTATTATTTTTGAATTTGTATTATTTAAAATATCATAAACATGTTTAGGTAAAATCATTTTATTTAGAGATGTTTTAGTCATAAAATTCCTCCTATAATAGTTTTTAAGATTAATATTATTTTAACAAAGAGTTTTAATTTTTGCAAGTTTTATTTTATAAACTTTCTTTTTTCAGAATTTTCTTAAAATTTAATAAGTGAAATTATTTATTAATATATATTTATTAATTAAAACTAGCTTATTATGTCATAACTATAAAAAAGACAGCTAACGGAGCTGTCTTTTAATAATAAAGAGAAGGTATTTTTTATGGGGTTTACAGTTGAACTTATTGGGGGATGTTCTTAACTGTAAATGTGAAAATATTTTAAGGGTTTTCACATTTATTATTATAACATATATAAATAAAAAATGTTACTAAATTTTTATATTTTTTATATATACTTCTTGTATATTTTTAACATATTTTTTATATTTTTATAGATATTTAACTATCATAGCTTTCTAAAAACTTCATAAGTTCTTCTTTACCTGTTATTTTTATTCCCTTTTTTATTTGTTCTTGTTCTTCTTTAGTAAGAGATTCTAATGGTATATCTGTTAGTTCTTTAAGTTTTGTTCCATTTATTTCTTTTTCATAAAAAACTGCTATATATCCATCATATTCACCTATTATATAGTGCTGTGTGCTTTCTCCTTCTATAACTTTTTGTAAGACTACTTCTTTTTCAGAAAAAGATTTTACTTGCCATTCTTTAAAATTATCTTCTAAATCATTTCTTGTTAAATCTATTAAAAAATATGGTGGTACATCTTCTACTGTTTCTGTTATTTGGTCGCTTTTATAAAAATACTCATATGTCATTTTTGTAGAAGGAGTTATTTTAGCAACAGTTATATTATCTACGGATTTTTGTTGAGCTTCAAAAAAATCTGAGTTAATATCTTGATTATATTCTATATTTTGTACCTCATTTTCATTAGTATTATACATACTATATCCTATGCCTATGCTAATTATAGAAACAAAAACTATAATTATAAAAAATATAAGTATATATATTTTTTTTAACATATTTTATCCTCCATCTGAAAACTTTATATTTATAATTTCCAAATAAAAGATAAAAAATACATTTATTTTGTAATATTTTTTTGATTATTTATATAATCAATTTTTTTGATACTTTGTATAAAAAATAGGTATTCCTATTATTATTCGATAAAAATTAACTATTTGCTCTCCTTTTTATTTGTAAAAAGTTTTTCTAACTCTACTACTATTATTGGCAGAATACAAAGTATAGCTACAATAATCCATTGAGTAATATTAAGCTCTACTACTTTAAATATATTTGCAAGAAATGGTACCATTATTACTACTACTTGTAAAATTGTTCCTATAATTAAAGCTCCTATTAAATACATATTATTAAATAAATTAATAGAAAAAATAGATTTTTCTGTTTTCATATTAAATGCATGTATTAGTTGTGATATACTAAGTGTTGCAAAAGCCATAGTACTTCCTATTATACGTTGTTTAAAAATAACTGTACCTATAGCATATGCTAATAATGCAAGAGCTCCTATCATCATACCCTCTAATACTATTCTACTCCACCTATCTCTAGTAAATATACCTGTTTTAGATTTTTTAACCTTTCCTATCATTAATGATTTATCTGGTGGATCTATCCCAAGCGCTATTGCTGGTAAAGAATCTGTAACAAGGTTTATCCATAATAATTGTATAGCTACAAGTGGACTTTTAAATCCTATTAATAAAGCTACTAATATAGTCATAATTTCGCCTATATTACTAGATAGTAAAAAGTGTACAGACTTTTTTATATTTTCATATATTCCTCTTCCTTCTTTTACTGCTTCTACTATTGTAGAAAAATTATCATCTGCTAATATAATATCTGCTGCTCCTTTAGCCACATCTGTTCCTGTTATACCCATAGCACAACCTATATCTGCTGTTTTTAAAGCCGGAGCATCATTTACACCATCTCCTGTCATAGCTACTATATTTCCCTTTTTCTTAAAAGCTTTTACTATACGTACTTTATGTTCTGGACTTACTCTTGCAAATATATCATATTTATATATATTTTCACAAAGAGATTTTTCTGTCATTTCATCAAGTTCTGCTCCTGTTATAGCTAGTCCTTCTTTCCTTAATATACCTATCTTTCTTCCTATTGCTTTAGCTGTTTCTATATGATCGCCTGTTATCATAACGGGCTTTATACCAGCTTTTTTACATTTTTCTACGGCCTCAAATGTTTCTTCTCTTGGAGGGTCTATCATACCAACCATACCTAAAAATACAAGATTTTTTTCTACATTACTACTTTTTATATCTACATAAGTATCTGTATCTTTATAACATATTGCTAATACTCTTAAAGCATCTTTTGCCATAGTCATATTTTCTCTTAATATTTCTTTTTTCTTAATTTGAGTTAATGGCTCTTTTTTTCCATTGTCATAATAATAACTACATTTTTCTAATAAAACATCTATTGCACCTTTTGTTATTATTTTATATCCATTTTTATTTCTATGTACTGTTGTCATCATCTTTCTTTTAGAATCAAAAGGTATTTCATTTACTCTTGGTAGACTTTTTTCTTCTTGTTCCTTATATATTCCATTTTGTATAGCAAGCTCCATAAGTGCTATTTCTGTTGGTTCTCCTATTAGCTTGCTTTCTAAACCTATCTCCACGTTATTACATAATGATACCATACTATATAGCATTTGTTTATCTTTACTATATGTTTTTATAACTGTCATTTTATTTTGAGTTAAAGTCCCTGTCTTATCAGAACATATAACTGTAGCTGATCCTAAAGCTTCTACTGCTGGTAGTTTTCTTATTATAGCATTTCTTTTAACCATTTTTTCAACACCTATTGCAAGCATAATAGTAACAATAGCTGGTAACCCCTCTGGTATAGCAGCAACAGCAAGACTTACTGAAGTCATAAACATTTCAAAAGGAGGTATCTTTCTAAATAAACCTATAAAAAATATACCAAAACAAATAGCTAATGCACCTATTCCTAATATTTTACCTGTTTCTTCTAATTTTTTTTGTAAATTTGTTTGTTCATCTTCTTGATTTATAAGCATATGTGCTATTTTACCCATTTCTGTTTGCATACCTGTTGCTACTACTATAGCTTTTGCTTTACCATTTATGGCTAAAGTTCCTCTATATACCATATTTTTCCTATCTCCAATAGATTTATTTTCTATATCTATTGTATCTGAGGTTTTATCAATAGGCATACTCTCACCTGTTAAAGCCGCCTCTTCTATTTTTAAATCTACACATTCTATAATTCTTGCATCTGCTGATATATAATCTCCATTGTTTATAACCATAATATCACCTATAACAAGGCTTGTACTATCTATTTTTTGCAAAATACCATCTCTTATAACATTTGCCTTAGGGGCTGACATTTTCTTTAATGCCTCTAATGCTTTTTCAGCTTTATTTTCTTGTATAAATCCTAAAACAGCATTTAAAAAAACTATTAAAATTATTATTATAGCATCTAAAAAATCTTTTTCTCCTTGTAAAAGACTTGTTAAAAAAGATACAATCCCTGCTAATAAAAGTATTATAACCATAAAATCATTAAATTGTCCAAAAAATTTGGCTATACTACTTTTTTTACTATTATCTTTTATGACGTTTTCTCCATTTTCTTTAAGTCTTTTTAAAGCCTCTTTACTTGATAATCCTGTTTTTATATTTGTTTTTAAATTTGTTTCTGTTTCTTTAACGTTTATAGAATAATAATTCATTTGTTCACCTCTTAAATATTTTATTTATATAAATATATTAGCTTGTCTTAATTAATATGCTTTTTTTATAATTAAGCTATGACTTTATTTTTCATAATTTATTAACTCTTTTATTTATTAAACATATATTAATAATAGAATAAATTAATAATTTTAGTTATGCTAAATATAGGAGGTAAAAAATGATTATACAGTTAATAGTATTAGCAATGGCTTTAAGTATAGATGCTTTTGGTATTGGTATATCATATGGTATTAGAAAAATAAATTTTAAAGTTTTATCTTTAGCAATTATATCTTTTATATCTATTTTATTTTCTAGTATATCTATATGGTTTGGTAATATAATATCATCTATATTTTCAGAAAAGGTAACATCTTTTATAAGTATATTTATTTTAATAATATTAGGTATTTTTATTATAAAAAAGGGACTAGAAAAAAACGACCAAAAAGCTCTGCCTGAATCTACTCAAGATAATAAGCACAAAAGTATTTGTTCACTTTTTATAAAGTCATTGGGCATTACAATAAACATTATAAAAACACCTTCTATATGTGACTTAAATAATTCATCAAAAATAGACCCTAAGGAAGCTTTTTATCTTGGTATAGCATTGTCTATAGATTGTATAGGAACTAGTATTGCCATATCTTCCTTTAATAAATATACTTTTTTATTTCCTATTTTGGTAGTTATATTCCAATTGACATTTTTATTATCTGGAATAATATTAGGTAAAAAAACAACACTAAAATTTTTAGATGAGACTAAAATATCTTTAATATCTGGACTAATATTAATTATTATTGGCTTTTTAAGACTTATATGTTATAATTTATAAATTTAGTTATTGCATAGCTTATTAATTAATGTTAAAATTTTTATTAAATAATATTTATAAATTACATTAATTGAGGTGAGTTATGAAAGGTTATATATATGGTTTCTTAGGAAATGCTTATCTTATTAAATATCAAAGAGAACGTGCTATAAATTGCTTTGAAAAAGCTTTAAAAAATAATACTAAAAATATATTAGCTATATATAATTACGGTATTATACTTTTACAAGATGGTCATTTTGATAAAGCATTAAAGCTTTTCTTTAAATCTCAAGAGCTTAATAATAAAAAAGTGAAAAGCAAAAGTATTGTACCTGCTGTTCTTAATAGGACAATGCTTTTAGAAAAAAATATACCTCTTGCTATATCTAGCTGTTATTGGAGATTAAATAATATGGATAAAGCCATATCTACATTAGAAGATTTAAGAAAAAAATATGAATATGTTAGCCCTAATACTCTAACAACTCTTGGTTATTTTTATTTATTAGTAAAAGATTATGAAAAAGCAAAGGAAATATCTCAATTAGCAATAGATGATGATGAAAATTTTTCTTCTGCTTGGGATAATATGGGGCAAATATATTTAGAACAAAAAGATTTTAAAACAGCTAAAGAAAAATTTTTTAAAGCTATTGAACTTAATCCTAAATCTGTTGATAGTCTTTATTATTTAGGTATAATAGAAGAAATAGAAAACAATAAAGAAAAGGCTTTAGAATATTTTAAAAAGGCTTTAGATTGTAACATTACCTCTTTAAATACTATATCTAAAGAAGTAATAGAAAATAAAATAAAAGATTTATCATAAATAGAAAATTTTAATTAATAAATATTTTAAATACTTTTTATTCAAAAACATGCACTCCTAAATATTTTAAAATTATTAAGTAATACCTTAATTATATTAATAAAAATATAAATATTAAAAACCACCAGTTAAACTGGTGGTTTTATTTATGGATTATTAAAAATAGGTTCTCCTATTGTTTCTTCTTGTGTAGGTTGTTCAGTTTGTACAATATTAGTAGTTGTTTCTGTTATTTGCTCTTGAGGACTAGATGGTATAATATTTCCTAATTCTTCTTGCATAGTAGTAGTTTGTGTAGTATTGTCTTGATTTGAATTTATATTATCTGATGGGTTTATTATAATAGTCGAGTTTTCAGTACTATCTATTATATCAGCTGTACTTTCTTGACTAAATCCTTCTTCAGTAGACTCATTAGAATCTATTTCTATATTTCCTTCTAAGTGGATATCACAAATTTCTGTTGGAACTGGATTTTCATCGTTAAAGCTAAATATAGATTTAATTTCTATACTATCTTTTGGACAAAAATCACCTGCTAATTTTCCACTATCTTTACAAATAGATACTACTTGGTGTTTATCACAAACCTCTTTAGGTTCTGTACCTTTAAGGAACATATCAACTACTACACGATTTCCTCGTGGGTCGTGTTTACAATCTTCTGTTGCTATAAGCCCAGAATCTAAACATATTGATACTTCTACTATATCTTTTGGTTTTGCTCCAAAACTTGCTTTTGGTAAATCTTGATGGATTTTCTCCATAACATCACGCCATAGAACTAAATGATATCTATCATTAGGTATAACACGTTTACCTCCTACTCTAGCCATCATATTAGGTACTACATCATCATATCTATCATATCCAAACCATATACCTGCTACATAATAAGGCGTATATCCTACAAATGTTAAATCTTTTGTTTCTTGTGTTGTACCTGTTTTACCAGCAATAGGCATAGATATATTTTTAAATTTTGCTGCTGTACCAGTCCCTTTTGTAACAACACCCTGCATCATATCCGTAAGCATATATGCTGTTGTTTCTTTTAACACTTGTTTTGGTTCTCTAGCTGTTGTATCTAATATAATGTTTCCATCGTGGTCTAAAATTTTTGTATAAAGTTTTGGCTCATAATATTTACCTCCATTAGCAATAGCTGCATAAGCTGCAGTTACTTCCGTTTGAGTAACACCATAAGTTATACCTCCAAGTGCAGTAGATAAATGGTTATCATCTTCAAGAGTTGTAAATCCAAAATTTAAAAGATAATTATAAGCTACATCCACTCCAACCATATTCATAGCTTTAACTGCCAAAGTATTCATAGATTGTTCTATACCTTCACGAACAGTTGATGCTCCTCTATAGCTTTCACCATACCAGTTTTTAGGGCTATAGTTACCTATATTTATTGGTTCATCCACTAATATACTACCTGGCATTAAAACACCTGTATCTATTGCTGGTGCATATGATGCTAATACTTTAAATACTGAACCTGGCTGTCTTTTAGAATCTGTAGCTCTATTAAATCCTCTATTAACATTTTTTTCCCCTCTTCCACCTATAAGAGCTGTTACACTTCCTGTTTTATAATCCATTATAACCATAGATGACTGAGGCTGAGTAGAAAGACTAAATTTATCTGCTATTATTTTTTCATCTGATGCAAGATTGTTTTCTATCTCTGATTTTTTATTAGCCACAAAAGCCTCTCCTTCTTCTTTAGTTTTTACAAACTGATGATAATCTTTATGCTCTTGTTTACCTGTTGTACTATTTTCAGTAGAAACTGTATATGTTACATCATATTTATATACTACATTAGGGAAAAGTTCATCATTGTTAAAAGAAGTTTCTAAAATATTTTGCATATTAGAATCTTTTGTAGAATATATTTGAAGTCCTCCATTATATATAAGGTTGTTTGCTTGTACTTCACTTATGTTATGTTGCTCTTGTAGATCTTTAGACACTTGTTCAAATAAAGCGTCTTCAAAGTAACCGTGTATAACATTTCCCTCTACTTTTTTCTGTCCATTACCATCGGATACTTTAGAGTATATATCTTCTGCCAAGGCCTCGTCGTACTGTTTTTTAGTAATCATCCCTTGCTCTAACATATGATTTAATATTTTTTCTACTCTTTTTTTGTTATTTTCTGGTTGAGTTCGTGGAGAGTATAAAGAAGGATTATTTGTTATAGCTGCTATACAAGCACTTTCTGCTAGAGTAAGGTCTTTTGCATCCTTATTAAAATAACCTAAGGCTGCTGCTTGTACACCATTATATCCGTGACCTAAACCAATAGTATTTAAATATAGTTCTAATATATATTCTTTTGCACTTTGCTTACTTCCAAACTTCTCTTCTAAATATTTTTCATAAGTAACTGCAAGATATTGTTCTTGTATTTTAGTTTCTATAGTATTTCTAGTTACTTTTGTTACATTGTTTTTTATAAGTTGTTGGGTTATAGTGCTAGCACCTTGTAAACCTGTAGAGCCTGTAAGTTTATTCTTTATAGTAGTATATCCTGCTCTAACTATTCCTTTTAAATCTATACCAAAATGGTCATAAAATCTTTCATCTTCTACGGATACTATGGCCTTTTGTAAATCTATTGAAATTTCATCTAAGGATACATACTCTCTATTTTCTTTACCATGAAAACGGTCTATCTCTTTATTATCTTTATCATATACAATAGATGTATAAACATTAGGTTCTACTGATATTAAATCTAAATTAGGCGAATCTTGTATTATTCTAACAAAAATACCTGCACCTATACCACCTATCGTAGCCACAACTATAATCATAGTTAGTAAAAACCCTAAACAAGTTCTTCTAAGCCTACTCTTTTTTGATTTTTTTCTTTTATTATTACTATTTTTAATAGATTTTCTTTTTACCTCATTATTAGATGAGGTTTTTCTTTGTATGCTATCTTGTAATAATGTATTTTTTTGTTTATTTCTTATAGATTTATCAGATAAATCACCTATATTTTGCCTAGTTTGTACGTTATTAGTAGTTCTAGGTCCTTTAACATTATTTTGTGTATTTCTCTGACTATTTCTTTGTTGACTCATTAAATCAACTCCTTTTCAAGCATATATTATATCAAATATAAATAAATTAATAAAGTATAAAAATAAAATTTTTTAAATATTGTAATATTTTGCCTACTGATTATTATTAATAACGTAAGGGAGGTTAATATGTTCCATAAAAAACGAAGAATAAAACACAAAAAAAAATATAAACTAAAATTCCTACCTCTTATTATTTTATGTATATTTGTATGGTGTATATATTTATTTGTTGTTCAATTTGAAAAAGAAGTTTTACCCACTGCTATAAAAGTAAGTCAAAAATATGCTTCAAATATAATTAATCAAGAAATAAATAAAAGCGTAGAAAAAATAATAAGTAATATGAATTTATATACAGATAATTTTTTTAATAAAAATACTAATGAAAATACTAATACTACATATTTAGATGTAGACACTATATTAATAAACAGCGTTTGTGCCAATGTCTCTGAAGAGCTTTCAAAAAATTTAAAAAATATTAGTGACACAAAAATTAAACTTCCTATTGGTATATTTTCTGGTATAAGTGCTTTTTCTAACATAGGACCTTCTTTTACAGTATATTTAAGCTCAATAGGTGATTCAACTGTAGACTATGAAACAAACTTTCAAGCTGTTGGTATAAATCAAATAAATTTTCAAGTATATCTAAATGTACATGCTAGTGTAAGTATAATAAACCCTCTATATAAAAAAGATATAGATGTATCTAGAAAATTAATGCTTGTAAATACTGTATTTAATGGTGATGTACCTAATACATATCTTAATACAAGTATTGACTAAATGTTTATATTGTTATATAATTAACTTAATATATGAAATTTTAATAGGAGATGTTAATATGAACTTTACATTATTAAATACAGTTATTACAGGTGGTGCTGAAGCCGCTACTCAAGCCGGCAATCAAGCTACTCAAGTATCTGGTCAATCTGCTACTGGTGGTCTTGGTTTTTTTTCAACTCTTCCTGGCATTATTATTTATATTCTTTTTATCGTTTTAATATTTTATTTTATAGGTATTAGACCTCAAAAGAAAAGAGAAAAGAAAATTGCCGAATTACAATCTGATATAAAAGTTGGTGATTGGGTATTATTAGATAGTGGCATCTATGGTAAAGTTACTGACATAGCTGATCAAGTTTTTATTATAGAATTTGGTACAAATAAAGGTGTTTTAATACCAGTTTTAAAACAAAGAGTTATATCTAAAGGTGAACCTAACCTTAGTAATGTCTCAAAATAATACTTACCTTTTTTGTAGTATTTATACAAAATATGTACTTAAAAAGTAAGGTTTATTATTACTATGTAATAAATCTTACTTTTTTTATCTTTTTGTCTTGAAAATATAAAAAAACTATTGTATCATTTAGTTATTATATTAAGTTTAAAATATTAAAATTAATATAATAACTAACCTTTATTTTAAAAGACTTAAAAGTCAAGTTTACCCCCTAGTAACTAATGATTTTATTATTAAAAGCCAGTGATTTTCACTGGCTTTTAATAATATTTTTTATAAAAAATACAAAAATATCTCCTTTATCTTTTGTATTATAAATAATACAAAAGAAATAAAATACATAATTATTATTACTGTTGATAAATTTGAACTAACTTTAGAATATGTAGTTTTTATACTTACCCATTTTAACTGATATAATAAATAATATAAGACAAATTGTTGAATAATATGTTTCAGATATGTATATTCCCCATTTTCTTCCACCTATAGAAACAAAGTTTAATAAAAATCCTATTATAAAGCATAAAAACTTATTTTATCTGAATATTTACGTATATTGATACCTCATTTAATTCTGTATTTTTAGTCATCAGTATTGTTTAATATTATTTTGTTATGTTAAATGTAATGTATAAAATTCATCCAATAAATAATACTAACTAAAAGAAAAAATAATGATATTTTGAAATAACTTATATCTAGAATATGTATTATTATTACTATATAAAAATATTAATAAAATAGTTAAAAAATGTCAATATAAAGTTTTTAAAATTTATTATATTAATGTTAACTATTTTATATATTTAGATAAAATTAAAAAGTCCTTAATTGTTTTATTAAGTTTTAAAACAATTAAGGACAAAATTTTTTTCAACTTACTTAATATAATTAAGTATATTTAAAAATTAAAAACAACATTAGTTAAATATAAGGTGATAATTATTTTATTTCCAACTTTTATAAAGTTATTTATAATCTAAAAATAAATTTTAAAATCTATATTATGTATTAAAAAAGTCCTACTATATTACCATTTTCATCTATATCTAAATTTTCAGCAGCTGGAACTTTTGGTAATCCTGGCATAACCATTACATCACCTGCTAATGCTACTATAAATCCAGCACCTGCTGATACTCTTACCTCTTTTATAGTTATATCAAATCCACAAGGTCGACCTAAAAGATTAGGATTATCTGAAAAAGAAAATGGAGTTTTAGCTATACAAATAGGCATTTTATCAAGTCCTATTTTTTCTATTTGAGCAATCTCTGTTTTAGCCTTAGGTAAAATTTTAACACTATCTGCTCCGTATATTTCTTTTGCTATAATATTTATCTTTTCTTCAATAGATAACTTTTCATCATATAAAAATTTAAAGTTTGAAGGCTCTTTAAGTGCTTTAATAACTTGATTAGCAAGTTCTATACCACCTTCTCCACCTTTAGCCCATACTTCTGATAAAGCAAAGTATACTCCAATATTATTACATTGTTCTTTTATAAAATCAATTTCTTCTTTAGTGTCTGTTGTAAAAGCATTTAATGTGACAACAATAGGTAAGCCATATTTTTTAATATTTTCTATATGTTTTTCAAGATTTTTAAATCCTCTTTTTACTGCTTCTAAATTAGGATTAGAAAGTTCAGTTTTATCTACACCACCATTAAATTTTAAACTTCTTATAGTAGCCACTAAAACAACTGCATCAGGGGTTAAATTTGCTATACGACATTTTATATCAAAAAACTTTTCTGCTCCTAAATCAGCACCAAATCCAGCCTCTGTAATGGCTATATCAGATAATTTTAAAGCTAGTTTTGTAGCTTGTACACTATTACAACCATGAGCTATATTAGCAAAAGGTCCACCATGAATAATAGCTGGTGTATGTTCTAAAGTTTGCACCAAATTAGGTTTTATTGCATCTTTTAATAAAACTGCCATAGCTCCATTAGCTTTTAAATCTTTTGCAGTAACTGGATTACCGTCTATATTATATCCAACTATTATTTTACCAAGACGTTGTTTTAAGTCATTTAAATCTTTGGCTAAACATAATATTGCCATTATTTCAGAAGCAACAGTTATCATAAATCCATCTTCACGAGGTACTCCATTTATTTTACCACCAAGGCCAATTGTTATATTTCTAAGGGCTCTATCATTCATATCAAGAGTTCTTTTCCATGTAATATTTCTTGTATCTATATTAAGACTATTCCCTTGATGTATATGGTTATCTAACATAGCACTAAGAAGATTATTAGCAGTAGTAATAGCGTGTAAATCACCTGTAAAATGTAGGTTTATTTCATCCATAGGAACAACTTGAGAGTATCCACCACCAGCAGCCCCTCCTTTTATTCCCATACAAGGACCTAAAGATGGCTCTCTAAGAGCAACGACAGAGTTTACACCTATTTTATTAAGTGCTTGAGAAAGGCCAATAGTTGTAGTAGTTTTACCTTCACCTGCTGGAGTAGGATTTATAGCTGTAACTAACACTAACTTACCATCTTCCCTATCCTTTAACTTATTATAAAGTGTATTAGATGCCTTAGCTTTATATTTACCATAAAGTTCTATATCATCGTATGATATATTAAACTTTTCTAAAACCTTTTCAATATTTTCCATTTTTGTTTCATTAGCTATCTGGATATCTGTTTTCATAGAATTCCTCCTAACATTAAAAATTATATTTATTATTTTATCACATATAAATGTAAAATAATAGAGTTTTTAAAAATTTTAATTTTATATAATAATATTTTTAAAATTTAAGTATTATAGGTTAATATTATAAAAGTTTTAAGATTAAAATAAAAACATTATTGAAATTTTAACTTATATTATGTATAATTAAAATTATAAATATATTATTTTAGGAGGTACATAAAAATGGTTATCTATAATGCTAAGGATTACAATGATATGAGTAGAAAGACTGCAAATATTATATCGGCTCAAGTTATAATTAAGCCAGATTGTGTTTTAGGTCTTGCCACTGGTTCTACACCAGAAGGTACTTATAAACAACTTGTAGAATGGTATAAAAAAGGTGATTTAGATTTTTCTAAAGTTAAAGTTGTAAATTTAGACGAGTACAAAGGCTTATCTAAAGATAATGACCAAAGCTATGCTTATTTTATGAAAAAACATCTTTTTGATAATGTTAATATTGATATTAATAATACTTTTATACCTAACGGTCTTGAAGAAGATTCTAAAAAAGAATGTTCTAGATATAACCAAGTAATCAAATCTTTAGGTGGGGTAGACTTACAGCTTTTAGGTATAGGTAGTAATGGTCATATTGGATTTAACGAACCTGGCGCTGCATTTGAAAAAGAAACTCACTGTGTTAAATTAGCAGATGATACAATTAAAGCTAATTCTAGATTTTTTGCAAGCTTAGATTTAGTACCTAAATTTGCTTATTCTATGGGTATAAAAAATATTATGCAAGCAAAAAGCATTTTATTAGCTGCTTCTGGTAAATCTAAAGCAGAAGCTCTTTATAAAGCTATATATGGAGAGATTGTACCTAGTGTACCTGCATCTATATTACAGCTTCATAACAATGTAACTATTGTTGCAGATGATGATGCTTTATCTATTATAAGAGAAAAAGGACTCTTATAATTATTTTAACCTAGAAAGAAGGTATAATATGATTATAAAAAATGGTTTAGTTTTTAATGAAAATTGTAATTTTGAAAAAAAAGATATATATATAGAAGATGGAATAATTGTTTCATCTTTAGATGAAGTTACTGATAAAAAAGAAATAGATGCTAATGGAAATTATGTTATACCAGGACTTATAGATACACATATACATGGTGCAACTGGTCATGACTTTTGTGATAAAGACATAGATGGACTTGTATCTATTGCTAAATATTTAAAAAGTCATGGTATAACTGCCTTTTGTCCTACATCTATGACATTAAAAAAAGACCTCTTAAAAGAAATATTTAATACGGCTACTACTAACTTACCTAAAGATTGTGCTAATATTGTTGGTATACATATGGAAGGTCCCTTTTTATCTTCTGAAAAAAAGGGAGCTCAAGATGCTAAATTTATAGTAAATCCTGAAGTAAATATTTTTAAAGAACTTAATCAAGCTTGTAATAATATGATTAAAATAATTACCATGGCACCAGAATGTGAAGGTGGTTTAGACTTTATTAAAGAAATGTCTAAAACTGTTGGTATTTCTATAGGCCATACTACTGCTAACTATGATATAGCTAAAAAAGCTTTTGATTTTGGAGCTTCAAGAGTTACTCATTTATTTAATGCTATGCCTGCTTTTAACCATAGAGACCCATCTGTTGTTGGTGCTGCATTAGATAACGAAAATATATTTGTTGAACTTATATGTGATGGCATACATATACACCCTAGTATGATTAGAGCTACATTTAAAATGTTTGGTGATGATAGGATAATTTTAGTAAGTGATGCTATGATGGCAACTGGTATGGAAAATGGTACTTATGAACTTGGTGGTCAAAAAGTTACTATGAAAGATAAAAAAGCTGTTTTAGATGATGGAACTATTGCTGGTTCTGCCACAAATCTTTTTGATTGTATGAAAAAGGCTGTATCTTTTGGTATACCTTTAGAATCTGCTATTAAAGCTTGTACTAAAGTACCTGCTATTAGTATAAATATATTTGATAAAATGGGAAGCATAACTGCTGGTAAAATAGCAAATCTTGTTATTATGGATAAAAGTTTAAACATTAAGCAAGTAATTTAATTTTATAAAAAGGCTATATAAATTACATATAGCCTTTTTAAACATATTAATTTAGACTATTTACATATGCATAGTAAAAAGCCTAAATTAATATTTTATCTTTGATATATAATTTTCTTGAAAATCTTTTAACTGTAATATATTTTCTAAATCACTTGATATAGATATTGGAGTAAATGTTCGTTTTCTTTCAAAAAAACTTTTGCAAGTATCTATATATCTATTAGGAAATTTAATAAGTGCATATAAAACAGGTAAAATATTACCATCTATATAATTTATTTTTGAATATGTAATTAAAATATCTTCTAAAATTAAATAATCTTCTGTATGCTTTTTTATATATCTAATAATAAAATTTGCTAAATCATATATAAAATGGTCTATTGTTATATTTTCAAACTGAGTTAAATATAACTTTTCACCTATCAAAATATTTTCTTCTTTAATTTTATTATGACATATCATTATATTCTTTTTAGCTATTTTATTTAACTCTTCATATTTATATTTATCCAATATTTCTAATGATTGTATTCCATTTTTATAGAAGTAGTCAAAAGTTTTTATAAAAGCTAATTCAAAATCTGAAAAATTTTTTTGTTTAGATACCTGTTTTTTCATTTTCTTTAAACTATCTATTTTTTTGCTAAATAATTCTTTTATATCAAATATTTCTATATTATTAGTATTTATTAGTTCGTTACTACCTTGTGATAGTTTGTGGAATTTAGCTAATAACTCTATTGCTTTTTTAGTATGATTTTTATTTGATAAATCACATTCTTCTAAATCTATATAATCTGTCATAATATATACAAGATCTTCATTTATTACATATGGCAAATTTTCGTCTGAAGTATAGTAATAATCTAATTGATTAAAGCCCTGTTTTATAAGATGCTGTTTTATATTATGCACAAGTAATATTTTTTCTGGCGTATGATTTACAGGTCTTATTAATTTAATACCCTTGTCTGTATCACATATATACATATATTTTTTTCTACGAATATATTTAGGTTTAAAATTAAACTTTTTTACAAGAGTAGAAGTAAATTCATCCATAACTACACCTCCTTTAATATTTTTATCATACTCTATAATATTCACTAATTTATAAAAATATGATATATATTAAAAATATATAAAGAATAATCTTAATATTTTATAGTGAATTTTCTTGATACTTTGTATCAAAAAACAACTATTTCGATTTATTCTTCTTCAATTAAAATTAAAATCCATTTGCAACTGTTATATTGAACAATACTTAATTTCATTAATAAAAATAGGTTCTTATATATTTAATTAAAGCTAACCTTTTAAATTAAATATATAAGAACCTAGATTATTAATAAAAACTATTATAAAGAATTTAATTTTGCTATTATGTCTTCTTTTTCTGCCATTCCAACAATTCTATCTACTTCTTTACCATCTTTAAAAAATACAAGAGTTGGTAATAATTTTATAGAATACTCTACACAAAGCTCACCAAGTTGATCACTATCTACTTTAGCTACAATTGCTTTACCTTCCATTTCATTAGATATTTCGTCTATAACTGGACTTAACATTTTGCAAGGTCCACACCAAGTTGCAAAAAAATCAACCATAGCTGGAAGACTTGTATTTAATATATCATTTTCAAATTCTGATTTACTACTTAATATTTTAGCCATAATTATAACCCTCCATATATTTATTTAAGTTTAATATTTGTTCTTGTAAAATAAATTATACTATAAAGCATCTACTTTTTCAATAAGTATTTAATTAATTCTTAGTATTTTTCTATATTTACTTTTTCTGCTATATGAATCTCTTTTAACACTAACGAACATATAAAGTCAAATTTATCATTTTTATCACTAACATAAAATTTATGTTTACCACCTTTATTATTATCCATATGATTTTTTTTTAGATATTCTTTCATTTTTAAGGCTGTTTCAAACGCAGGGTCTACTATGTTTACATTTTGTCCCACAACTTTTTTAATACTATTTTTTAATAGTGGATAATGAGTACAACCTAATATAAGTGAATCTATATCTTTTTTAAAAAAGTCTCTTAAATACATTTTTACAATATCTAATGTAATATTTTCCTCTAAAAATCCCTCTTCGGCAAGAGGTACAAATAAAGGACAAGCTTTTGAATATACTTGACAATTTAATAATTTTTCTTTTATTTTCTTTTCATATTTTCCACTTTTTATAGTTGCTTCAGTTCCTATAACACCTATTTTTCTATTATTTGTAGACTTTATAGCCGAGCTAACTCCTGGTTCTAAAACTTCTATTATTGGTATATTAGGAAACTGCTTTTGTAAATCTTCACAACAATTCGAACTTACTGTATTACAAGCAATAATAATAGCTTTAACATTTTTTTCTTTTAAAAATTTTATAATTTGACAAGAAAATTTATATACTAATTCTTTAGATTTTGAACCATATGGAACTCTAGCTGTATCTCCAAAATATACTATATCTTCTTTAGGTAATACATTTATGACCTCTTTTACAACTGTAAGTCCTCCCACACCAGAATCAAATATACCTATTGGTCTTGCATCGTTAATCATATATTCTACTCCATATTTTTATTTTTAAATTCTTCAAAAGCTAAATCTATAAGCTCATCTAAAAGATTTGGTAAATTTACATCCTTATGATTCCATAGCATATGATACATACTTATTGGTGTAAATCCTGGAAATGTATTTATCTCATTAAATATAACCTTATTAGTACTTTCTTGTATAAAGAAATCTACTCTAGATAAACCTCTTCCATCTAATGCTTTAAATATTTTTATTGCTTTTTCTCTTATTTCCTCTGATATATCATCAGAAATATTAGCTGGTATAACTGTTTTAGATTCTTTATTATTATATTTAGAATCAAAATCATAAAAATCTGTTGCTGATAAAACTTCTCCAACATTTGTTGCTTTAACATCATAATTACCTAAGACAGCACATTCTACTTCTCTACCATTTATATTTTCTTCTATAATAACTTTTACATCATATAAAAATGCATTATTAATTGCATCTATAAGTTGTTCTTTATTACTTGCTTTTGATACACCTTTAGATGAACCAGCATTAACTGGTTTTACAAAACAAGGATATCCTAATTCTTTTTCTATATTATCACATATTTCATTTATATTATCTAATTGATACTTATATACTGGTTTATATTTTGCTTGTTCTATTCCAATACTACTAGCAATAATTTTAGTGTAAAGTTTATCCATAGATACAGCAGACGCTAAAACACCACAACCTACATATGGTATTTTAGCAAGTTCTAAAAGTCCTTGAATTGTACCATCTTCCCCCCATTTTCCATGTAAAACTGGTATTACAACGTCTATTGGCATTACTCTTATTTTATTACCAATAATTCTTATTATTCCTTTATGAGATGTATCCGGACTTATAATTGCATTAGTAGAATATATTTCCCATTCCGTATTACAAATATTTTCAATAGAACCATCATATATTTTCCATTGTCCATCTTTAGATATATATATAGGAATAATGGAATATTTATCTTTTGATAAATTAGATATTATTGTAGATGCGGATATTTTAGATATTTCATGTTCAGAAGATTGTCCTCCAAATAATACTGCTACAACTTTTTTAGTCATGTTTATCCCTCATTTCTGTATTTTATTATTAAATATTTTATTATATGCAAAATTTATATTATTGTTTTTTGTCCTAATAACCATATATAAAGGTTATTTGCCAATAATTATGGCGAAAGTTTGTTTGTTATTAAAAAAATATACTTATATAAAATATGTAAACTTAATGTTTTATATATTTTTTATTAAAAATATCATTATTTTATATAATATTTAACCTAAAATATTTAAAAGAATAATATATATAAATATCTTTTTATTATTTAATATTTTAAACGCCACTAAAAACGATAAATAACCTGTATAAATTAATATTATTATAAACTAATATTAATAAAAATGCAAAGAAAAATCAGATATATTACTATATCTGATTAAAACTATGAGTCACCCGGGGTTCGAACCCGGGACACCTGGATTAAAAGTCCAGTGCTCTACCAACTGAGCTAGTGA
>CAMMEG010000003.1 GCA_946495765.1 uncultured Eubacteriaceae bacterium | reverse complement strand
TGACTTGTAATCAGCAGGTTGGGGGTTCGAGTCCCTTCATCGGCTTGTAAATTAAGGGTGGATTCCCGAGTGGCCAAAGGGGGCAGACTGTAAATCTGTTAGCTAGTCTTTCGAAGGTTCGAATCCTTCTCCACCCACTTTTTTCACTAAATAATCTAATAATAACGCGGGATGGAGCAGTCTGGTAGCTCGTCGGGCTCATAACCCGAAGGTCGTCGGTTCAAATCCGGCTCCCGCAACTATTTTAAATTTATAGTTATATGCTATTTTTAGTAGAGATTAAAGTATTAATCAAAGCTAAATAGTATATAGCTTTTTTTATTGTGAGATTTTAGATTATATATTTTAGTAAACAAACTTTCGCCACAATTATTGACAAACAACCATTAAAAATAAACTTATACTTTTTATGATATTTGGTAAATAAAGAATTTAATACTGTAAAAATTGTGTAATACTATGATATTTTATAGACTAATGTTGATTTATTGAGTATACTATGTTACAATATTAAAGGACATAGTTGTTTAAAATAAATTAATTTATTAAGTGAGGTATTGTTAATGAAATTTTTGACTAATATTAAAATAAAAGTAAAGTTTACTTTTATGGTACTTATTATTACAATACTTGTTTTATTACTTAGTTTAATTGGAATTAAGAACTTAAAAATGTCTAATGAACAATATAATACAAGTATAAACTATAATAAAATTATTATTGAAAAGGGGCTTACGTCTATTAGTAGATTTATAGATTTAAGGTCTATTGTTTTAAGATTTGATTCTTTAAACTCACCATTAAATGAGGGAAAATATAACGAGGCTAGAAATGAATTTCAACTTATATACGATATAGCAAAAGAATCGATAAATGATTATAAATCTACTATTCAAGAAATATCTTCTATGGATAATGTTGATAGAACAAATCAAATAAATGATATTGAAGAAGTTAATATTATTTTAGATGAATATTATGAAGAATTCATAAATTTTATAGATATGCATGAGAAAGGTGAATTTAATTCTTTAGAGGGACAACAAAAATATATAGAACAGTCTAATTTAATAAGAACAATAGCAGCAAAGATGTTTGGTGAAGTTGGATCAGAAGAAATAGGTGTAGCTTTAGAAATACCAAATACAGCTTTTTCTGATATGATTTTGGATCTTTCTAAAGTTTATAGGCAAACAAATATAAGGATAATTACTTTAATCTCAATAGCATTAGCTACTATATTACTTCTTATTTTATGTGTTGTATTTATATCTTTAAGTATTACAAGACCTATTAGAAATATTATGTTTGCAGCTAACTCAGTTGTTAAAGGTAATTTAGATATAAATATAAGAACAAATTCAAGAGATGAATTAGGGCATCTTTCTAATGCTATTGATACAATGGCAAATACAATAGGAAATATTATAAAAGATATTAATTCTTTATCAAGTGAACTTGATAAAGGAAATCTTTCGTATAGAATAAATATAGAAAAATATGAAGGAGCATTTAGTGAAGCTACAAATGCTATAAATATTGCAACAGAAGGTTTAATTAAAGATACAAATTATATAACAAGTACAGTTACTTCTATTAGTAATGGTAATTTTGATGTTGAAATTAAAGATTTGCCTGGAGATAAACAGGAATCTATTAAGGCTTTAAAAAATGTTCAGTTATCACTTAAAGGTTTTTATGAAGAAATATACAATCTTATTAATGCTGCAGGAGAAGGAGATCTTGAATATAGAATTGATCCAAAACATTATGAAGGTGCTTGGAAAGCAACAACTGTTGGATTAAATTCTTTTGTAGAGAATGTTGTCACTCCTATTAAAGAAACACAAAGTGCACTTAATCAATTTGCAAAAGGAAATTTTGAATATAGAATTACAAATGAATATAAAGGAGAATTTAATAATATTAAAAATACAGTAAACTTTACTGCAGAAACAATAGGTTCATATATTAATGAAATATCATCTATACTTACAAAAATGGCTTATAAAGATTTTAATGTCTCAATTGATAGAGAATATTTAGGAGATTTTGAATCAATAAAAGAATCTGTAAATCTCATTATTAAAAACTTAAATATTCTTACAAAAGATATTATATCTTCAGCAGAACAAGTTTCTACTGGTTCGAAACAAATTTCTGAATCTAGTATATCATTGGCACAAGGTGCAACAGAGCAAGTCAAAGCAGTTGAAGTACTTAATAAAAATATTAAATTTATAGAGGAACAAACATTGATTAATGCACAGTCTTCTAATGAAGCAAATGAACTTGCTTTAAAAACAAAATTAAGTGCTAATGATGGTACTGAGCAAATGAATAAAATGCTTTTAGCTATGGAAGAAATAAATATAGCATCTAATAGCATTTCAAATATAATAAAGGTTATAGAAGATATTGCTTTCCAAACAAATATACTTGCACTTAATGCCGCTGTTGAAGCTGCTAGAGCAGGTGAACATGGAAAAGGATTTGCTGTTGTTGCAGAAGAGGTTAGAAGTCTTGCTTCAAGAAGTCAACAAGCAGCAAAAGAAACAACAGATCTTATAGAAATGTCTGTTAATAAAGTTGAAGAGGGTTATAAAATAGCTAATTTAACAGCAAAAGAATTAGAGAAAATAGTTCAAGAGATTGAGCAAATTTCTAATTTAGTTAATAAAGCTAATATTTCTTCTTCTAATCAAGAAAAAGCTATTAATGGAATAGTTATTTCAGTTAATGAAATTTCTAGTGTTACTCAAACAAATACAGCAGTAAGTGAAGAAACTGCAGCTACATCTCAGGAGCTTGCTAGTCAAGCAGAAGTATTTTATTCGTCTGTTGCAGACTTTAAGTTAAAAGAAAATAATGACATAAATCATTTATAAAAATAATATATAAGTAATAGTTTAATGTACTTTTAATAAATAAAATTATAGATTTAGGATATATATAATAAAATAAAGTTTATATTTTATTAATAGATTTAAAATAAAAAATTAATATAGAGATATTTATTAAAAAATCTTTTTTAATAAATATCTCTATATTTTTATATTAATATATATATATAATTAATTTTAGTTTTAGATTAATAATTTATTAAAATTATTAGTTAATTTAATATTAAAAGATAAATTTTTACAGTTAAAGATATTTTTTAATATAAAGTTAGTAAAAAGAGTTATTTTATATACTTTATTCTAAAGGTGCTTGATAAAATTTACCATAAAATTGTTCTGTTTTAAAGCTATTAATAATTATATAAGGGTCTACCATTTTCATTGCTTCAACAATATCTGGAACTTCATAAGAAGATACAACTGTATGTATAACAGTAACATTTTTTTTACTATAACCACCAATACCATTTACACAAGATAACCCATGTCTAAAGTTTTTAATATACGCATCTACAACTTCATCTGGTTTAGATGTAGTCATTTGTAATGTAACTCGTACATATCTTTGATGGAATGTAGATATGGTTCTAGTGGAAACATATTGAAAAAGAATAGAGTATCCTGCTTCAGACCATCCAAACAAAAGACCAAAGATACATAATAATAGAACATTAAATATGAAAACATGATTCCAAATAGATTTGCTTTTTTTATTGGAAACATATAAAGCAATAAAATCAGTACCACCAGTAGAAGCACGTCCTTTTAAGGCTAACACTATACCTATACCATATAAAAATCCACCAAATATAACATTTAATATATCATCGTTTGTACCAAAGAAAGGTTTAAAATCAAGTACTTTTAAAAAAGTACTGCTAAAAAATACCTGAATGATAGAGTAAAAAACAAATCTTTTACTAATAGCTCTATAACATAAAAGAGCAACAGGTATGTTTAAAGCTATTAACAGAAATGATACAGATATTGTTTGATTAAAAAAAGTTTTTGATATTTTATCTATTAATATTGCTACACCTGTAAATCCACTTGATAATAAATCAGCGGGTTGTATAAATGCTTGAATTATAAAAGTTTGTAATAACGCTGATAATATTACAGCAATTAAACTAACTATATGTGCTATTTTTCTATTATTTTTAATATATTTACCCATTTTTAATCACACTTTTAAGCTCCCAAAATTTTATTAAAATTTAGTTATTATATAAATCTTCCATTTTTATTTCTTGTCTATTTTTGTAAATTCTTTCTAGTTCTTGGGATAGTCTTTCTTCCATATTTTTAGTTATGTAGTTTATTTCATTTAATGAAGTTTGTAATATTTTTTCTACATCTAAAAGACAACTGTCAGCATAACTTATAGCACCATCTCTCATTTCTGTGACATATTCTTTCATCTCTTTTCTCTTATTTTCTTCCATAATTTTAGCCATTTTAGTGATATTATGTTCACTAACCATATTCTCAGCTTCTTCTTCAGCCATTTTAATAATTTTATTAGCTTCTAAATTAGCATCTTGTATAATTTTGTCTGCATTATCGATTATTTTTTTGGCTTCTTTTAACTCTCGAGGTAAATTATATCTAATATCTTCTAATATATTAAAGGCTTCATCTTTATCTATACCTTTACCACCAAATAGACTTCCACTTTTACTTTCATTTATTAAAGTAAATAGCTCATCTATTAAATCATCTACTTTAGTATATTCTTGCATATTAAAAATCTCCTTTATTAATCTTTTTTTCTAATTTATCTTTTACAATTTTAGGTACCATATCATCATATTTACCACCGAATATTGCTATCTCTTTAACCACACTAGAACTTAACCAAAGATTTTGTGTATCTGTTGGCATAAAAAGTGTTTCAATTTCTTTATTCATAGTTTTATTAGTAAGAGCTATTTGAAATTCATATTCAAAGTCTGTTAAAGCTCTCAATCCGCGTATTACTATTTTACAATCCATTTTTTTACAAAAGTCTACTAATAACCCAGAAAAGCTAGCTACTTTTACATTAGGAATATCTTTAGTAAGTTCTTTTAACATTTCTATTTTTTCTTGTGTAGAAAACATAGGATTTTTTGAAGGATTATTTAAAACAGCTACAATAAGTGTATTAGTAAGCTTACTAGCTCTAGTAATAATATCTAAATGACCATTTGTAGGGGGATCAAAACTACCTGGATAAACTGCTTTCAAAAAATAACCTCCTTATTTATTCTCTAAAAAAACTATTTTAGTAATTTTATATTCTTTAATTCTATATGTATATAAAGTTTTTAATTCAATTTCTGGTTCATTAATATGTTGTTCACAGATAATAAAACCATCATCTTTTAATAGTTTGTGTTCTTCTATTTTTTTTAGAGTAGGCAATAAAAGTCCTTTATTATAAGGAGGGTCTAAAAATATTATATCAAATTTTTTACTTTTAGTAGCTAATTTGTTTATTGCATCTAAAACATCTAGGTGATATACACTTGATTTCTGTTCAAACTTTGATAGTGATATATTAGTTTTTATTATATTTATACTATTAATATCAAAATCTACAAAACTAGCTTCTTTAGCACCTCTAGACAAGGCTTCTATACCAATAGCACCACTACCACTAAATAAATCTAAAAAAGTTGAGTCATAAATATAAGGAGCTATTATATTAAATAAAGATTCTTTTATTCTATCAGCAGTTGGCCTAGTATTTAGTCCTTCTGGTGACCTAAGTTTTAAACCTCTAGCAGAACCAGAAATAACTCTCATATATACAGTCCTTTCAAATTAAATTATTCTTTTTAATTATAACTAATTTTTGTGTGTTAGTAAAGTAAAAGTTTTTAAATATAAATAAATTTTTATAAAAAATATACAAATAATAATTATGTAATAAATATTATTTTATGGTAATATTGCTATAAAGATATAGTATTGTCAAGAGTATTAAAAAACTGGTCAATTTTTTCTTTTAGGGGTTTATTTTTATTATCTAAAAGTAACGGGTCTTGTTTATATAACTTAATAGAGGCTTTTTGTACTTGTTTTAATATTTCTATGTCTTTATATAGATTAGCTATTTTCATATCGGGTATACCATGTTGTCTTGTACCAAAAAAATCTCCAGTGCCTCTAAGTTCTAAATCTTTTTCACTTAAAACAAATCCATCACTATATTTTACCATAGTTTCTAATCTTTGTTTAGACTGTTTACTTTTACTATCACTTATAAGAATACAATAAGATTTATCACTACCACGTCCAACTCGACCTCTAAGCTGGTGTAATTGAGATATACCAAATCTTTCAGCATTTTCTATAATCATAATTGTAGCATTAGGAACATTTATACCAACTTCTATAACAGTTGTAGATATAAGTATATCTATATTTCCATTATAAAACCTATTCATTATTTCTTGTTTTTCATTAGTCTTCATTTTTCCGTGAATACATTCCACATTATAACCTAAGAAAACTTCTTCTTTTAATTTTTGAGTATAAGATAAAACAGCTTTTAAATCCATTTTTTCGTTTTCTTCTATCATAGGGCATATAATATATGATTGTCTTTTTTCATCTGCGTTTTTTTTAAGAAAATTATATATTCGTGGATAATATGTAGAGTTAACAAAAATAGTATCTATTTTTTGTCTGCCAGGAGGGAGCTTGTCTATAATAGATATGTCTAAGTCACCATATAAAATAAGGGCTAGAGTTCTGGGGATAGGAGTTGCGGTCATAACTAATGTGTGAGGGTTTTCTCCTTTTTTAGATAAAATCTCTCGTTGTTTAACTCCAAATCTATGCTGTTCATCAGTTATAACAACTCCTAAGTTATTAAATATAACTTTATCTTGAATAATAGCGTGAGTACCGACTACTATTTTTGCTTCTCCTGTTTGTATAAGTTCATAGTTTTCTCGTTTTTCTTTAACTTTTTGATTACCAGATAAAAATACACATTTAATGTTTAATTTTTCAAATATATTTTTAAAATTTTCAAAATGTTGACTTGATAAAACATCCGTGGGAGCCATTATAGCCGCTTGATATCCATTATTTACAGCTATATAAGCTAAAATTTGTGCTATAACTGTTTTACCAGAACCAACATCACCTTGTATGAGCCTGTTCATAGCTTTATTTTTACCTAAATCATATATTATGTCTTTTAATACGCTTTCTTGAGCATCTGTAAGATTAAAAGGTAATATATTTTTTATAGAGGTTATGTTTGTATCTTTTATATTTATGTTACATTCTTTATGCTCCATAATACCTTTTATTTGTAAAAGTTTAGTTTGTAACAAAAATAATTCCTCAAAAACAAGTCTATTTCTTGCTATAAAAAAGCTTTTATTATCTTTAGGAAAATGTATATTTTCTATTGCAAATTGCCTACTACAAAGATTATTTTCTTTTAAAATATCTTGTGGTAAAAATTCTTTTATTTGGTCTTTTACAGAATTTAATGTTTGACTTATAACCTCTCTAAAAAGTTTTTGACTAAATTTATATGTAGATGCATAAACAGGTACTATACGACCATTAGATAATAATTCTTTATCATCAATCAACTCATAATCTGGAGCTTCCATTTGTGTTCTACCATATTTTTGTATAACTTTACCAGTAAATATATATTCAGCTTTATATTTTATAGTATTTTTTAAATAAGGTTGATTAAACCAAGCTATTTCTAAAAAATCACTACCATCATCTATTCGAATTTTTGTAATAGATATATGTTTAATTTTTACAGTTTCTGGTTTAGAAATAACTTTACCCTTTACAGTATTTATCTTATTTAATTCTATATCTTTTATTTTACAAACATTACTTCTATCATCATAATCTCGAGGAAAATACTCTATAAGGTCATTTATAGTAAATATATTTAATTTTTGGAGTTTTTTGGAGCGTTCTTCACCTATATTTTTAATGTTTGTAATACTATCTGAAAGTAACATTTTATCCTCCTTATATAATAAAAGGAGCTATAAAGCTCCATTTATAAAGTTTTATTCAATAGATATTATATAGTAATATAAAGGTTGGCCACCATATATAATCTCTATATCAAGATAATCATATTTTTCATTAATATATTTTTCTAACTGTAGTGCCTGTTCTTCTTTTATATTTTCACCAAAATAAATAGTTATAATGCTAGAATCTTCATTTTTATCTATCATAGTATCTATAAGAATTTTAGTACCTTCTTGAATATCTTTAGATATATTATTAATTTTACCTTCTAACATACATAGAATATCGTTTTCTTTTATATCAAAATTATCGATTTTAGTTTCTCTAACCGAAAAAGTAACTTGACCTGTAGAAACATTAGCTATTGCATTTTCCATGTTTTTAATATTTTGTTCTAAACTAGAACTAGATAAAAAACTGGTAAGAGCAGTAAACCCTTGAGCTATATTTATAGTATCTATAACACAGATATTCTTTTTATTGTATGCTTCTTTAGCTTGCTTAGCAGCTAATATAATATTTTTATTGTTAGGTAATATAAATATATTTTTTGCATTAACTTTTTCTACAGCTAATAGAATATCTTCTATACTAGGGTTCATAGTTTGCCCACCCTGTATAATTTCATCTACACCAAAATCTTTAAAGAGATTATTTATGCCATCGCCAATAGATACAGCAACAAAACCAAATTCTTTTTCTGGGTTTTTATTATCTTCAGATTTTACATTAAAGTCGATAAGGTTAGTATGTTGTGTTCTCATATTTTCTATTTTTATATTGTCTAAACTACCAATTAATAAAGCTCTTTCTAACACTTTACCTGGATTATTTGTGTGTACATGAATTTTGATAAAGTCATCTTCACTTGCTAATACAATAGAATCTCCAATACTTTCTAAAAAATTTTTTAAATCTTTTTCTATATAATGGCTATTATTATTAATATTAATAAAAAATTCTGTACAATAACCATATTTTATATCAATATTTTCAATATTTTTAGGTAAATTGTTTTCTTTAGGTTGATTTAAGTCTAATTCTACATATTTATTATTATCAAATAAACCACCTTCTAGTATATTTAATAGACCTTTGCCACCAGCATCTACAACTCCAGCTTGTTTAAGTTCAGGGAGCATATTTACAGTTTTGTCTAAAATATTATTTGCATAAGATACTACTTCTTTCATCATTTCCATAATATCTTCAGTTTTATTAGCCATTTCTAGAGCTTTTTCACTTATAGCTTTAGATATAGTAAGTATAGTGCCTTCCTTTGGTTTCATAACTGCTTTATAAGCTGTTTCCATAGCTTTTGTAAAGGCATTGGCTATATCTTTTGCATTAGCTATATCTTTGCCCTCTAAAGCTTTAGAAAAGCCTCTAAAAAGCTGCGATAAGATAACACCAGAATTGCCTCTAGCTCCTCTTAAAGAACCAGAAGAAAGAGCCTTAGCCACATCATATATATTAGGTGAATTTATTTTAGATACTTCTTTTGCAGCAGAAAGGATTGTTAAAGACATATTTGTTCCAGTATCTCCGTCTGGAACAGGGAAGACATTTAATGCATCTACTTTTTCTCTATTTTTATTAAGTCTATTGGCTCCTGATATAATAAAATTTTTAAGTTTGTGCCCATCTATCATTAATAACTTCAATTTTTATATCCTCCTATTTTAATCACTTACTTTTATTCCTTCTACAAATATGTTTATACGAGATACATTCATATCAGTAGCTTCTTCCACTTTGTATTTTACAGTATTTATTATAGTTTCGGCAACAGCTTTTATATTTGTACCATACTTTACAATAATATGTAAATCTATTGTAAGTTTATTTTCTTCAATACGAAGTTTAACACCTTTTGTAAGGCTTTCTATTTTTAAGAGTTTAACTATACCGTCTTTCATAGTTTTGCTTGCCATACCAACTATACCATAACATTCAGTTGTAGCAAGTCCAGCTATTTTTGCAATAGCTTCACTTTCTATATTAATTTTACCTAATTTATTTTCTATACTACTTATCATACTAATTTTACCCCCATATGATTTTTGTTATATTATACACCAAAAATTATATATTTATCAATAATTTAAGTATAGTTTATTATTTTTTAATTTAAAAATAAATGTATATATTTATTATATTAAAAAATTTTTACATAATAGTTGATTTTTTTAAAAAAATCTGTTATAATTTTAAACGATGAGTTTTTAACCTATTAAGGAGGTGTAGTCAATGGCTAAATGTGAAATTTGTGAAAAATCAGTTCGTACTGGTCATAGAATTAGCATTAACCGTAGCCAAGTTTCTCGTCGTGCTAACAGAACTTGGAAACCTAATGTTAAGAAAACTAAAATTATTGAAAATGGGACTGTAAAATCTATCAATATTTGTACAAGATGTTTACGTTCTAATAAAGTTACTCGTGCGATATAATATTTTGGGCTTTTTGTCAATTAGTTTGTTTTAACTTTTGACAAAAAGCCTTTTCACTATAATAAAATTATTAAAGAGGTAGACTATGAAAAAACCACTTATAGTTATTGCAGGCCCTACAGCTTGTGGAAAAACAGCATCATCTGTTTTATTAGCTAAAAAGATAAACGGTGAGATAATATCGGCAGATAGTATGCAAGTATATAAATATATGGATATAGGAACGGCAAAAATAAAAAAAGAAGAAATGGAGGGTATAAAACATTATCTTATAGATGAATTTTATCCTGATGAAGAATTTTCTATTGCAGTTTTTAAAAATAGGGCAACAAAGTATATAGAAAAAATACATAATAAAGGAAAAATTCCTATTTTAGTAGGAGGTACAGGATTTTATATAAATTCTGTAATATATAATAACGATTTTACAGAAACTAAAAAAGATGATACATATAGAAAAGAGTTAGAACAAATAACTATAGATAAAGGAAATGAATTTTTGCATAATATGCTAAAAGAAATAGATAAAGCCTCAGCAGAGGCTATACATAAAAATAATACAAAAAAAGTAATAAGAGCTTTAGAATATTATAAACTTACAGGTGAGTTAATATCTAAACATAATGAAAAAGAAAAACAGAAAGAAAAAGCATATGACACTACATTTTTTATATTAAATATGGATAGAGAAAAGTTATATAATAGAATAAATTTAAGAGTAGATATAATGATAGAAGAGGGGCTTGTAGAAGAAGTTAAATCTCTTTTAGATAAAGGATATAAAAAAGACCTTATATCTATGCAAGGAATAGGATATAAAGAGATAATAAAATATTTAGAAAATGAGTATAGCCTAGATTATGCAATAGAAATAATAAAAAGGGATACAAGGCACTTTGCTAAAAGACAACTTACATGGTTTAAGCATCAAGTAGAAAATGGTATATGGATAGACACTAATTGTTTTAAAGAGGCAAATAGTTTAGCTAATTATATGAAAGAAGTATTTATACACAAAGGAGAATAAAATGGACATAGCATATAATTATATAAAAGATAAGTTTAATGTAGATGAAAAAGTTTTAAATTTTTGTAAAAAATCCGAAGAAAGTATAAAAAATGTATTTCAAATTATAGATAAAAATGCTGAAATAAATCAATATAAAGTATTACAAGCTATGCAAAAAAATAAACTTAGTGACTGTCATTTTGGTATGACAACAGGATATGGATATGATGATTTAGGAAGAGATACTTTAGAAGAAATATATAAAGACGTATTTAATGCAGAAAGTGCATTAGTAAGACCACAAATAATATCGGGTACACACGCATTAACAGTAGCCTTATTTGGTAATTTAAGATATAAAGATGAACTTTTTTCTCCAGTAGGTAAGCCATATGATACATTAGAGGGGGTTATAGGGCACGCTAGAGAAACAAAAGGTTCTCTAAAAGAACACGGTATAGCTTATAGACAACTTGAACTATTAGAAGATGGAAGAGTAGACTTTGATAATATAGCTAAAAATATAACAGCTAAAACAAAAATGGTTACTATACAACGTTCTAAAGGATATAGCTATCGTCCTAGTCTTACATTAGATGAAATTAAAAAAATAATAGATATAGTAAAAAGTACTAGACGAGATATTATATGTATGGTAGACAATTGTTATGGTGAATTTGTAGACATTATAGAACCAACAGAAGTAGGCGCGGATTTAGTAGTAGGTTCATTAATAAAAAATCCAGGAGGTGGACTTGCACCAGTTGGAGGATATATAGTAGGGAAAAAAGAATATGTAGATAACTGTGCATATAGACTTACTGCTCCAGGTTTAGGTAAGGAGGTAGGACCTTCTTTAGGTTTGAGTGGAGCTTTAATACAAGGCTTGTTTTTAGCTCCAACAGTGGTAGCATCTAGCTTAAAGGGTGCAGTATTTTGTGCTAAAATATTTGAAGATTTAGGATATGACGTAATGCCTAAACCTTTAGAAAAACGTAGTGATATAGTGCAAGCTATACAAATGAATGACAAAGATAAAGTAATAGCCTTTTGTCAAGGTATACAAAAAGGAGCACCAGTTGATAGCTTTGTTGTTCCAGAGCCGTGGGATATGCCTGGATATGACTGTCCTGTTATAATGGCTGCAGGTGCTTTTGTTCAAGGTTCATCTATTGAACTTAGTGCAGACGCTCCTATAAAGAGCCCTTATACAGTTTATATGCAAGGAGGACTTACGTGGTTTCACAGCAAAATAGGTATAATTCTGGCAATAGATGAAATGTATAAAAAGGGTATAAATTTAGGTTTATAATAAAAAACACTTATAATTTATTATGGAAATAAGTTATAAGTGTTTTTATTGATACAATTAAGCTATTTCTATTATTGGTATATTTATTAAAAATTGATTTTGAATAAAAATTCAGCACATATAAATTAATAATAAAAATTATAATATTAATATTATAAATATGTGTAAAGTAATTAAAAAAATATGTGAAAAATCATAAATATAAAAACTTTAAATATTTTAAATTTTCTCTAAATTTGTTATACATATATTGATTATTATTATGTAATAGATTATTCTGAAGCAGAGAAGATTATAAATTTAGCAAATAATGATGACCTTTTTATACTTATATTTGTTTCTGAAGAAAATGAATTTATTTTAAAATATGTTAAATATATTACAGAATTAAAAGATAACTCTTTAGCTCACATAAGTAACTCTAATTTATGTATATCATATGTGGTATTGCTCTCGACATTAAATAATATTACAAATAATAATTTATTAGTTTCATATTTTATATTATTGAGATTTTATCACTTAAATACATGTAATATAAGGGTTTATAATTAATAAAATAAAAAATAATAAGCATACAATAAGATTTTTTTAGTATATTTATATTAAAAATATTAAAGGAGAATAATATGAAATTATTAAAAAAATCTTTTTTTATTATGTTTGTACTTGCTTTAGCTGGTTGTTCAAAGGCAAGTGATACAAACGAATATGCTACTATACAAGATAAACTTGTTAATATGGAGTCTTATTCTTGTGAGGCAGAGGTAACATTTTATTCTAATAAAGGAGAAAACAAATATATAATAAACCAACAAGCCAAAAATGATGGAAGATACATTATAGAAACAATTTCACCAGATAGTGTAAAGGGAAATATAATACTTTTTGATGGTAATATGGTATGGCAATATAATCCTATCTTAGATAGTAAAATATCTGTAGGTGATAAAGATAAAATGGAAAGAAAAGAAATAAGTCTTTTTACATTTTTAGAAAATCATCTAAAAAGTAAAGATATAGCTTTAGAAACAGCTAATATGGATGAAAGTATATATACAATATTAGAGGCTAAAATACCTGGTAGCAATAAATATTTTGACAGTGAAAAACTTTTTATAAATAATGAAACAAAAGTACCAGAAAAACTTGTTATATATGATATTGATGGAAAAGAACGTATATTAGTTACATATAATAATTTTGTTTATAATCCAGAAATACAAGATAGTAAATTTAATGTAGAAAATATTGCAAATGAGATAAAAAGTTAGTATTATATATTATATAACTTTAGAGGGTGATAATATATGATAGATTATGAAAGAGTAATAGCAGAAATAAATTTAGATAACATAGCTTATAATATGACTAATATTAGAGAAAAAGTAAACAAAAAAACAAAAATAATGGCAGTAGTAAAAGCAGATGCCTATGGACATGGAGCAGTAGAAGTCGCTAAAACAGCACTTTATAATGGAGCAGATTGGTTAGGAGTGGCTATAATAGATGAAGCAATAGAACTTAGGAAAAATAATATATTTGAACCTATTTTAATTTTAGGTCATACAATAGAACATAAACTTTTACAAGTTATAAAATATGATATAACTCAAACTGTATTTTCATTTGAAATGGCTAAAAAATTATCCGATGAAGCAAAAAAAATTAAAAAAAGTGTTGACATACATATAAAAATAGATACAGGCATGTCTAGATTAGGATTTTTCCCAACAGATGAAAGTATAAGTGAAATATTGGATATAAAAAATTTACCTTATATAAATATAACAGGTATATTTACACATTTTGCAACATCGGATATGAAAGATAAAACTTTTACAAAAGAGCAGTTTAAAAAATATATGTGGGTTATTAAAAAGCTAGAGGAAAAAGGTATTAGTAATATTATTAAGCATGTATCTAATAGTGGAGCTATATTAGATATAGAAGGATATAGTCTTGATATGGTAAGAGCTGGTATTATATTATATGGAATGTATCCTTCAAATCAAGTTTTAGAAAATATAAAATTAAAGCCAGCTATGAGTTTAAAAACACATATAAGTTTTGTTAAGGAAATAGAGCCAGAGGTTAGTGTTAGTTATTGTCGTACATATTTTACTAATAAAAAAACTAAAATAGCAACTATACCAGTTGGTTATGCAGATGGATATGCAAGAATATTAAGTAATAGAGCTAGAGTTTTAATAAATGGTGAATACGCAAATATTATAGGTAATATTTGTATGGATCAATTTATGATAGATATAACTTGTATACAGAATGTAAAACAAGGAGATATAGTTACTCTTATGGGTGAAGATAATAATAATTATATAACAGCAGAAGAACTTGCTAATTTACAAAATACTATAAATTATGAAATAGTATGTAATATAGGTAAAAGAATACCTAGAGTTTATATAAAAAATAATAAGTTTTTAAAAATAAAAAAATAAATTATTAATTATCTTGTATAGGTTTTTATAAATATTAAAAACCAGGCTTTATTATAAATTAAAATTAAGTTAAATTTAGTTTATAATTTTTATTTTGACAATAAAGTCATAATTTAGTTATATTTAATCACATAAAATACACTCGCAAAAATTTATTAAATAAAAACATAAGCTAAGTATAAATAATTTTAAATATGTTCATAATAAAAATAATAAAATAGTTAGTAGGTGATATTATGAACATATATATACAGATAAGAATTAATGCGGAGTGTGAAAGATTATGATTGTGAAAAGAGGGGATATTTTCTATGCGGATTTAAGCCCTGTGATAGGCTCCGAACAAGGAGGGATTAGACCTATTCTTGTTGTACAAAATGACATAGGCAATA
Organism: uncultured Eubacteriaceae bacterium; assembly: GCA_946495765.1. Classification (GTDB taxonomy): domain Bacteria; phylum Bacillota; class Clostridia; order Lachnospirales; family CAG-274; genus Tyzzerella. The sequence continues at coordinate 26,790 of CAMMEG010000003.1, read as the reverse complement.
GATATAGCCCTACAATTATTTGTGCCGCTATAACATCACAAATAAATAAGGCAAAGCTACCAACACATATTGAGATAGATTGTACTAAATATCCATTGATAAAAGACTCCGTTGTTTTGTTAGAACAAGTAAGGACTATTGATAAGAAGAGAATTAAAGAAAAAATAGGTCATTTAGATGAAATTATAATGAGTAAAGTAGATAAGGCATTATTAATTAGTTTAGGACTTAATACATAAGCCACTAATATTAAAGTTTGGTAAAAAAAGACCATCATTAATAGATGGTCTTTTTATGATATATGGATTTTTTTATATTCAGCAGGAGATAACCCATAATATTTTTTAAAGCTTTTACTAAAATGATAAGCATCTTCGTATCCTACAATAGAAGATATTTCTTTTATGCTTAAATTTTGCCTATTTAAGAGTAAATCTTTGGCATTTTCTAGTCTTACTTTTATAAGATAGTTTATAGGAGTTTCTCCTATTTCTTCTTTAAAAACTTTAGATATATAAAAGGGGCTTAAATATAGGTTTTTAGCTATTTGTTCAAGAGAAATTTTTTCAGAAAAATGTTCATGAAAATATGTTTGTATCTCTTTACTAATAGTAGATTTTTTATTTTCAGAAAATATAGTATTTTCTTGTTGTTTTTCTCTAATAGCTAATATTATAAATTGTGTAAGATAGGATTGTAACATAAAATCTTTGCCAGTTTGATTTAATGTATTTTCTTCTATTATAGAATTTATTAAATCTAAAAACTTTTTCCTTGAAGAAGGTGTTGTTTTTATAATAGGAAACTCATTTAAAAATAGAGTATTTTCTATCATATTTTTAAATTTAAAGTTAGAAAAGCCGACAAAAAATTCTATACTCGGGTTTTTTATTGAAATAGGCATACCATAGTGGTCTTCTTCAGGATTTATAAGTACAATATCACCTTCTTCAACGTCATATGAAACATTATTTATATTAAAAATTGATTTACCAGACATAATATATGCTATTTCCATATGGTTATGTTTATGAGTACATTCTTTATGTTGTCTAATACCTTTAACGCAAAAAAGCATATTAGGATTAAAATCTGAAAAATCTATATTAGTTATATTCATAAAATCACCTACAATCTGCTTATATATTTTGATAAGATTTATTAATTTGGCATTTACTATATTCTATAATAAATTATACAACACAATAAATTAATTAGCAATTAAAGAATAAAATAGTAATATTTTTGTAATAAAGCTATATAGAATAATAAAATTAGATATTTACTTTATATAAAACAATTGATAAATTATATAAAAATATTATTAAACTAAATCACAATATATTACATTATTAAAGCAAGAAAGTACATTTTTTTTTTAATAAATATCTATATAATTTTAAAATGTATTAGAGATTTAATATAAAAATAGGAGGAGAATACAATGGAATCTTTAAAGTGGTTTTATTCATTTTTTAAACCCTATAAAAAAAGATATATTTGGGGATTATTTTTAGTTACAGTAGCTACATTACTATCATTTGTAAACCCTTATGTAATAGGTATTTTTGTAGATGATGTGATAAATGCTAAAAACTATTATATGCTTATTTATGTGTTAGTAGGTTTAATAGGTTCTACAATAATAAAAACTTCTATAAGATGGAGGTATTTAATATTATTTGAACAATGTTCTCAAGATATTCTATATAATATGAGAGATAAAGTATATAGAAAATTTATGAGACAAGATTTTGCCTTTTTTAATAAAAACAGAACAGGGGATTTAATGTCTAGGCAAATAGGTGATATGGACTCTATAAGGCACTTTTCAGCTACATTTTTTCAATATTATGAAGCTATAATATATTTTGTTGTAGCATTAATAATGTGTTTTACAGTAAATATTAAAATAGGTCTTTATATGATAATAGTATTACCTTTTACTCTTGTTTTAGCTTTGTTTCAATTTAAACATGTTGAAAAATGTTTTGCTAAAATAAGAGATTGTTTTTCTAGTTTAAATGCTTTTGTTCAAGAAAATATTAGTGGTAATCGTATGGTTAGAGCTTTTGCAAAAGAAGACTATGAAATATCAAAATTTAATAAAGAAAATGAATCTTATAGAGAAAGTCAAATAGATGCTACTAGAGTGTGGAGTAATTATATACCAATTTTTGAATTTTTATCAAATGCATTAACAGTTGTATTAATGTTTGTAGGTGGTAAAATGGCAATAGAGGGGAATATAACAACTGGAGAGTTAATGGTAGTTTATAACTATCTTTGGATGTTAAATTACCCTCTTAGAATGTCTGGATGGTACATTAATGATACACAAAGATTTTTAACTTCATTAGACAAAATACACAAAACTGTAAAAGATAGACCAAACATAAGAAAACCAATAGAGGCAGTATCAAAACCAGATTTACATGGTGATATAGAATTTAAAAATGTATCTTATCAACCAGAAGATGACCAAAACTTTGATATATTAAAAAATGTAAGTTTTTCTATTAAAAAAGGTCAGACATTAGGTATAATAGGTGCAACTGGTGCCGGTAAATCTACTGCTGTAAACCTTTTATGTAGATTTTATGACGCAACAGCTGGTGAGATAACAATAGATGGCATACCTATAAAAGATATAGACATATATTGGCTTAGAGATAATATAGGTATGGCTATGCAAGATGTGTTTTTATTTTCAGACACAATAGAGGGAAATATTGCATATGGTGAACCAAATTGTACTTTTGAAAAAGTAGAATGGGCAGCAAAAACAGCAGGAGCTCATGATTTTATACAAAAAATGCCAGAAGGATATGAAACAATAGTAGGAGAACGTGGAGTTGGTTTATCTGGAGGGCAAAAACAGAGAATATCTCTTGCTAGAGCATTATTAAAAGAACCTTCTATACTTATTTTAGATGATACAACATCTGCTCTTGATATGGAAACAGAGCATATGATACAAGAAAATTTAAAAGCGCTTGATAAAGAATGTACGAAAATATTAATAGCTTATAGAATATCTTCTATTATGGATGCAGATTTAATACTTGTTTTAGACAAGGGTGAAATAGTAGAAAGTGGTAATCATGAAGAACTTTTAGCTCAAAAAGGATATTATTATTCAGTATTTCACCATCAATATGGAGATTTTAGGGAAGGGAGGATATAAAAATGTCTAGAAACACTTATGAAATAGACGAGGAGTTAGAAGCACCTTTTGACGCAGAAAAGCTAAAGCGAATAGGTAAATATGTAAAACCATACAAAAAAACTATATTCTTAATTTTATTTCTTATGGCTTCATCAAGTATAGCTACTATGTTTATACCTATTATATTTAAAGAGGCTATAGATGTGTCCATACCAAATAAAGATATGCAAGAAATAATAAAGCTTAGTTTATATATTTTGGCTATATCATTATATGTATCTATTGTTTTAAAAGTTAGGTCTCAAGTCATGACTAAAATGGGTCAAGATGTTATTTTTGAAATAAGAAAAGATATTTTTGAACACGTTCAAAGATTACCTTTTACCTATTTTGACAATAGACCTCATGGTAAAATACAGGTAAGAATAGTAAATTATGTAAATAATTTAAGTGATTTATTATCAACGGGTCTTGTAAATGTTCTTACAGAAATTGGTTCACTATTTTTTATAGTAATATTTATGTTTTATGTTAATGTTAGATTTACATTATTATGTATGTTAGGGTTACCAGTTTTAACAGCTATTATATGGTATATAAACTCTAGACAAAGAAAAGCGTGGCAAGAAGCTAGTAATAAACAGTCTAACCTTAATGCTTATATATCTGAAAGTATAAATGGAGTTAGGATAACTCAATCTTTTGTAAGAGAAAAAGAAAATAGACAAATATTTAATAGACTTAGTAATACTTATAGAGATAGTTGGATGAAAGCTGTTAGATATAACTTTTTATTAGGCCCAGCTGTAGAAAATATATCAGCTATAACAACTGCTATAATTTATATTTTAAGTGTGTATTGGGTATCAGGAGGTTCAACTGTAATAACAGCTGGTACTGTTGTTGCTTTCATATCATATATAGGACGTTTTTGGACTCCTATTAATACTATTGCAAGTTTTTATAATAATATACTTACATCTTTATCTTATCTTGAAAGAATATTTGAAACAATAGATGAGCCAATAGATGTAAAAGATAGAGAAGATGCAATAGAAATGCCAGAAATAAAAGGTGAGGTTAAATTTGATAACGTTTACTTTGGATATGAAGAAGGAGTAAATATATTAAATGGTATAACTTTTAAAGCAAATGTAGGAGAAAGTTTTGCTATTGTTGGGCCAACAGGAGCAGGTAAAACTACAATAGTAAACTTATTAAGTAGATTTTATAACATAAATTCTGGTCATATATATATAGATAATATAGACATAGAAAGTGTAACTATAAAATCTTTAAGAACTCAAATGGGTGTAATGATGCAAGAAAGTTTCATCTTTTCTGGTACTATTATGGACAACATAAGATATGGTAATCAAGAAGCAACAGATGAAGAAGTTATACAAGCAGCTAAAGTAGTTTGTGCTCACGATTTTATAATGGCTATGGAAGACGGGTATAATACAACAGTAAAAGAACGTGGTAGTGGACTTTCAGCTGGTCAAAAACAGCTTATATCTTTTGCTAGAGCCTTACTTGCAAATCCTAAAATATTAATATTAGATGAAGCAACATCTAGTATAGATACAGAAACAGAAATTGCTTTACAAGAAGGGCTTAAAGGTCTATTAAAAAATAGAACATCATTTATTATAGCACATAGATTATCTACCATTAAAAACAGTACTTGTATACTTTATGTAGATAAAGGTCAAATAATAGAAAAAGGCTCTCATGATGAGCTTATAGCTAAAAAAGGAGCATATTATAAGCTTTACATGTCTCAATATGAATTTTTGAAAAAAGATGATGAAAAAAATTAATTGTAATAATAAAAAGGCTATAGATAAAATCTATAGCCTTTTTATTATTACAATTAAGCTATAAGTTTATTTTTTGAAATAAAAATTATAAATGGGTTTTGCTTTAATTTTTATTGAAGAAGAATAGGAATAGTTGTTTTTTGATATAAAGTATAAAAAATTGATTATTAATTTATATATTAGATAAAAATTTGACTTAAAGTAGTAAAAGAATATATATATAATATAAAAATGAATAAAAAAATGTACAAATGCAATATTATATATTGACAATAATAAAAAAATATCATACTATTAACATATACGTACAAGTTAGAAGGAGAAATTTATGAGTAAATATGAAGAAAGTGCAAAAAAATTATTAGAATATGTTGGTGGTAAAGAAAACATATCTGCTGTTACACATTGTATGACACGTATGAGATTTGTTTTAAAAGAGCCAGAAAGGGCAGACAAAGAAAAAATTGAGGCTTTAGACTGTGTAAAAGGGACATTTTTACAAGCAGGTCAATTTCAAATAATTATAGGTAATACAGTAGCCCAATTTTACAACGATTTTACAAGTATTGCAGGTATAGAGGGCGTTAATAAAGATCAGGTTAAAGATGCTGCAAAATCTAATATGTCGCCTATACAAAAATTAATGGCAAACTTAGCAGAGATTTTTTCTCCTCTTATACCAGCCATTATAGTTGGGGGGCTTATATTAGGTTTTAGAAGTATAATAGGCGAGGTTAAATTTTTAGAAGAAGGAACAAAAAGTTTAACTGAAATATCACAGTTTTGGTCAGGAGTTAATAGTTTTTTATGGCTAATAGGTGAGGCAATATTTCACTTTTTACCAGTTGGAATTACGTGGGCTATATCTAAAAAAATGGGTACTACTCAAATACTTGGTATAGTTCTAGGTATAACATTAGTGTCTCCACAACTTTTAAACGCTTATAATGTATCTAGTGGTGCAGAGATACCTTTTTGGGACTTTGGCTTTGCAAAAGTGAATATGATAGGTTATCAAGCTCAAGTTATACCGGCCATTTTAGCTGGATTTGTATTAGTTTATTTAGAAAAGTTTTTTAGAAAAATATCTCCAGCATCAATATCTATGATAATTGTTCCTCTGTTTTCATTAATACCAGCTGTCCTTATAGCTCATACTATTTTAGGCCCAATAGGCTGGAAAATAGGAGATGCAATATCAAAGGTTGTATATACGGGATTAACATCTACACTTAATTGGCTATTTGCTGGTATATTTGGATTTGTTTATGCTCCATTAGTTATAACAGGGCTACATCATATGACAAATGCAATAGATTTACAATTAATGTCACAATTTGAAGGTACTATGCTTTGGCCTATGATTGCTTTATCTAATATAGCTCAAGGTTCAGCAGTTTTAGCTATGGTATTTTTACAAAAAAATAACGAAAAAGAAAGACAAGTTTCAATACCAGCTTGTATATCTGCTTATTTAGGAGTTACAGAACCAGCATTATTTGGTGTTAATTTAAAATATGGTATACCTTTTGTATGTGGTATGATAGGTTCAGGACTTTCTAGTATAATATCTGTTAAAAGTGGTGTTATGGCAAATGCTATAGGTATAGGCGGCTTACCAGGTATATTATCTATAAAACCTGAAAATATGTTAATGTTTTTAATCGCTATGATAGTTGCAATAATTTTACCATTTTTATTAACAATAATAGCTTATAAAAATAGACATTTATTAAATAGAAAATAATAAACTTTATAAGGGGAAATTTTAATGATTGATTTTAAAAAAAGTGTAGTTTATCAAATATATCCTAAATCTTTTAAAGATGCTAATGGAGATGGAGTAGGAGATTTAAAAGGGGTTATAGAAAAATTAGATTATTTAAAAGAGTTAGGTATTGATTATATATGGCTAACACCATTTTATAAGTCACCTCAAAAAGATAATGGCTATGATATAGCAGATTATTATAGTATAGATGAACTTTTTGGAACAATGGAAGACTTTGAAGAACTTGTAAAAGAGGCTAAAAATCGAAATATAAATATAATGTTAGATATGGTGTTTAATCATACATCTACTGAGCATAATTGGTTTAAAAGTGCAATAGGTGGTAATGAAAAATATAAAAACTTTTATATTTTTAAAAAAGGTAAAAATAATAAACCTCCTACAAATTGGGTTTCTAAATTTGGAGGTTCTGCGTGGGAATATGTAGAAAAATTTGATGAATATTATTTACATTTATTTGATGTTACTCAAGGGGACTTAAATTGGGATAATAAAGAGGTTAGAGAAGAAATTTTTAAAGTAGTAAATTTTTGGATAGAAAAAGGTGTAAAAGGTTTTAGATTAGATGTAATAAATTTAATATCTAAACCACAAGTTTTTGAAGACGATAATATAGGTGATGGTAGAAGATTTTATACAGATGGAGAAAATATACATTCATATTTAAAAGAGCTTAATAAAAATACTTTTGGTAAATATGAAGATATAATTACTGTAGGAGAAATGTCATCTACATCTATTGATAATTGTATTAAATATTCTAATCCAAATGAGAAAGAATTATCTATGGTTTTTAATTTTCATCATTTAAAAGTGGATTATAAAGATGGTGATAAGTGGACTTTAATGGACTTTGATTTTATGATGCTTAAAAAAATATTTGAAGATTGGCAAGAGGGTATGCAACAAGGCAATGGTTGGAGTGCTACTTTTATGTGTAATCATGACCAGCCAAGAGCTTTATCAAGATTTGGTAATGACAAAGAATATCATAAAGAAAGTGGTAAAATGTTAGCTACAACAATTCATATGATGAGAGGTACACCTTATATTTATCAAGGGGAAGAAATAGGTATGACTAATCCTTATTTTGATAGTATAGATAAATATAGAGATGTAGAGTCTATAAATTATTATACTATATTAAAAGAACAAGGTGTAGATAAAGAGACTATTTTAAATATATTAAAATCTAAATCTAGAGATAATTCTAGAACACCTGTACAATGGAATGATAAAGAAAATGCAGGTTTTTCAACTGTTATACCGTGGATACCTGTTGCCCAAAACTATAAAGAAATTAACGCAGAAAATGCTATTAATGATAAAGATTCTATATTTTATCATTATAAAAAGCTAATATCTTTAAGAAAACAATATGATGTTATATCTAAGGGTAGCTTTAAAATGATTCTAAAAGATAATAATAGAATATTTGCATATACTAGAGAATATAAAAATCAATGTTTATTAGTTATAAATAATTTTTATGGTGAAAGTGTAAATATTAGCTTAGATAAAGAATTACTTAAAAATAAAGATAAAGTAAAAACATTAATATGTAATTATAAAGAAGAAAATATACTAGAAGAAAACATGATAATAAAACCTTATGAGTCTATTGTATATCTTATAGAGTGTTAGTTGTTTTAAAGATATAAATATGATAAAATATCATAGGGTGACTTTATGAACAATAAATATTTAATGATATATAATGAACTGGCACAAAAGATAAAAAATGGTTATTATAAAGTAAATGACTTATTACCATCTGAAAGTGAGCTTATGAAAATCTATAATGTATCTAGAGATACTATAAGAAAATCACTAAATATATTAACTCAAGAAGGTTATATACAAAAAGCCAAAGGTAAAGGCTCGTTTGTTTTAGATATAAATAGATTTACATTTCCAGTATCTGGTGTAGTTAGCTTTAAAGAGATTGGAAAAAAGTTAGAAAAAAGTTTTGAAACAGATGTAAAAAAGTTAGAATGTATAATACCAGAAACGTGTATTTGTAAAGAGTTAAATCTTGATAAAAATGAAAAAGTCTGGAAAATTTTTAGAACTAGAAAAATAGGATTAGAAAGTATAATACTTGATAAGGATTATATTTTAGAAAAGTTTGTAAATAATCTAACTGATGAAATTTGTAAAAATTCTTTATATGAATATATAGAGGATAAATTAAATTTAAAAATAGCTTATGCAAAAAAACAAATAACTGTTGAAAAATGTACTAAAGAAGATGAAAAATACTTAGATTTAAATGGATATAATATGGTGGTTGTTGTAAGAAGCTATACATATTTAGATGATACAAATCTTTTCCAATATACAGAGTCTAGACATAGACCAGACAAATTTGTATTTGTAGACTTTGCAAGGAGAAATAAAATATAAAAAATAACAGGTTGTAGTTTTTTACAACCTGTTATTTTTTTAAATTAAATTAAGCTATGGCTTAATATTTTAGAGGAGAAATTATAAATGGATTTTTGTTTTAATTTTTACGAATAAAATATTTAGGAATAGCTGTTTTTTATACAAAGTATCAAAAAAATTGATTTAAAAACTTAATATAATATGAATAAAAATAAAGTTTTAGTAAAATATAATTTTATAGGTAAATTTTATGGAGGTTATTATAATGAATAAAAAAATATTAATCTTTTTTTTATTAGCAATATTTACATTTACTAATAGCTTTATAATTTTGGCAGAAGAACAACAAGTTAATAATTCTACAAATACACTAGAGGTATTAGGAAAGTCTGCTATACTTATGGAGGCTACAACAGGGAAAATATTATATGAGTTTAATTCAGATGAACAGTTGTCACCAGCTAGTGTTACAAAAGTAATGACCCTTTATTTAATATATGAAGCAATAGAACAAGGTAAGATAAAATGGGAAGATACAGTTACAGTTAGTGAATATGCAGCAAGTATGGGTGGGTCTCAAATATTTTTAGAGCCTATGGAAAAACAAGACGTAAAAACTTTAACAAAATCTATAGCAATAGCATCGGCTAATGACGCAGCAGTAGCTATGGCAGAATATATAGCAGGGACAGAACAAGAGTTTGTAAAACTTATGAATCAAAAAGCAAAAGAACTTGGTATGGAAAATACTAATTTTGAAAATGCCTGTGGATTAGATACAGATACAGTAAATCATTATATGAGTGCAAAAGACATAGCTATAATAAGTAGGGAGTTAATGATAAAATACCCAGAGATTAAGGAGTTTACAACAAAATGGCAAGATACAATAACTCATAAAACTAAAAAAGGTGAAACAGAATTTGGACTTACTAATACTAATAAACTTTTAAAATGGTATGATGGAGCAACAGGACTTAAAACAGGTTCTACTCAAAAAGCACTTTATTGTCTTTCAGGCACAGCAGAAAGAGACGGACTTTCTCTCATAGCAGTTATTATGGGAGCACCAGACCCTAAAGTAAGATTTCAAGAGGTAATGAAAATGTTTGACTATGGATTTGCTAATTATCAAGTTGTAGAATGCGATAGTCAAGGTAAAAATATGGGATATACAAATGTATATAAAGGAGAAAAAGATACAGTAAATGGTGTTATAGAAAAACCAGCAAGTTTTGTTATAAAAAAAGGAGAATCTACAGATATACAAACTAATGTAGAAATGATAGAAGGTATAAAAGCGCCAATAAAAAAGGGTACTAAAATAGGAGAAGCAATTTATACTTATCAAGGTAATGAAATAGCCAGAATAAATATATTGGCAGAAGAAGATATTGAAAAAGCTAGTCTAAATGATATATTTAAAAAACTAATAATTGATTGGGTAGTATAATATTTATAAAGTAAGTATAAAGATAATATCTAAATTTATACTTACTTTTAATTTATATAAAATTGTGGTATAATTTATAAAATAAATTAACTTATAGAGGTAAAAATATGAACATAAGAAAATTTAATATAGATGATATAAAAAAGTATTGCCAATGTATATTAGTTATTTTAATAGTATAGAAGGAGATATATGGAATGAAGAAACTGTAAGAAAAAGATTAAGTCAAATGATTAATATAGACGGCTATTTTGGATTAGATATTTTAATATAGGGTAAATAGTTGGATTTGCTTTAGGATGATTTGATTAGTTTTTTTGTTGTAAGATTTTTCATCTTATAGAAATTTTTATATACTATAATTACCAAAATAAAGGATTAGGTCAAATATTAATGGAAAAATTAGAAAAAGAAGTTAAAAATTAGGAGCATTTAAAATAATATTAGAATTTATTAATAATGAAAAACGAAATAAATTTTATAATAAAATGGTATATAATTATAATAATTTAGTTATAAAAGGCAAAAATATTTAATAGTATACATATTAATATTAAAATTAGGCGGTGTTTATGAGTAAAAGTTTAAGTTTTATAAAATTTATAAGAATACTTATTAAAAAAACTTTAGAAAATGAACTTATGTTAATGTCTAATGCACTAACTTATAAGTTACTTATAGCAATTTTTCCATTTATAATATTTCTTATGACATTACTTGGGTTTTCTAATCTTAATATAGAGCAGTATATAATAGAAGTAAGTAAAACTTTGCCTAATCCAATAGAAGACATTTTAATTGTGTTTGTACAAGAAGTTATACAAACACCAAATGTAAGCTTATTATCCACTAGCTTTTTAGTTACTATATATAGTGCTTCTACTGGATTTAACTCTATTATACAAGGGCTTAATAGAGCATATGAGCAAGAAGATGATAGAAGCTTTATTATAAAAAGAGGAACAAGTGTTATGTTAGTTTTTATATTTGCAATATTAGTAAACTGTTCTTTATTATTGTTTATATTTAGTGATTATATAAAAAATATGATAATAAAATATACTAAATTAGAATTTATACCTTATTTTTTAGATAGTTTATTTTTATATATTTTTATAGCTATGGTTCTTTTAGTTATGGTTTTAGTTATATATAAAATATCTATATCAAAAAAAGTTGTATTAAAAAGTATATTACCTGGAGCTATAATAACAGTTTTTAGCTGGCTTATTTTATCAAAAGGATTTAATATATATATAAATAATTTTTCTAGATACTCAAAAATATATGGTAGTATAGGTGGTATATTTGTTTTAGTAATATGGATAAATATGATATCGCTTATTCTTTTATTAGGAGGACAAGTGAATGCTATTTTAGAAAAAATTAATATGTTTAAAAATAGATAAATGTTGAAAAATAAAGTAAAATATGTTAAAATAAAAAAATATATTAATAAAACCTTAAAAGCTATATATTTTGGAAATCTTTGTTTGTTAATAATATTTGATAAAACATACATAAACTAGTAAAATATTATTATGACTACTAAATAATATTTTATGAGGGGATATTATGATAAATTTTGATAATCAGCTAGACATTACAAAAAATATTAAAATGATAGAGATTTTAAAAGGTCAAATATTAGCAGGTGTTTCAGATTTACACAATAGTTTTATACAGCCAGATAATACTACAAATGACAAAATAGAAATATTTGCAGACCTTACTATACTAATATATATACTTGCTAAAAAATTAGGTATAAGCCCAGAAACTTTACTACTTAAAATAAATAAAAAATTAAAAATAGGTGTATTAGAAGAAACCGATATTTTTAATGAAGATGTTAAAGAGCTTTTAAGATATTTTAATAAATTGTAGTAGTTTTAACAGTAATAAGTTGTTGAAAAATTATTTTTCTTAATCTTTTATATAAAGATTTTATAGAGAGAGGATTTACTATGAAAAGCTTTAATAATATGCCTTTTAGTGCTTTAAAAATAGCACCAGATGGAACATTTATTTCTTATAATACAGTTTTTGAAAAAAATATTTTACCTTATATTGAAAAAAAGTCTAATATTAAAGATATAATAGAAAATTTTAACTTTGATAAAGAAGAACAATCAGGGTTTATCAATCAAAAAACTTATAATATATTTGTAAAAAAGTGTGAACAAAATTATAATTTGTTTTTTAGTGAGATAAAAATCCTTGATAAATATAAATCTACAGTTGGTTTAATATTTATAGATAATTATGACGAAGTTTTAGATAGTTTAGAGGAATTTAGACACCCACTTATTCTTGCTATTGTAGATAGAAAAATTAAAAAAATGGCAAAGGACTTAGGTGGAGTTGTTAAAAAATTTGAAAAAGATAAATATATTCTTATTTTATCTCAAGATAAGTTAGAAGAACTTAAAGAAACAAGGTTTGATATATTAGACAGTATTAGAGAAATAGACATGGGTAATACTATACCAGTTACATTGTCAATAGGTATAGGTATTAATGGTGATAATTTAGATGAAAATATGGAATTTGCTAGAGTATCTATTGATCTTGCTCTTAGCCGTGGAGGAGATCAAGTTGTTATAAAAGATGGTGAAAACTATCAGTTTTTTGGTGGTCATGCTAAAGAAGGCAATAGGAATTCTAGAGTTAGAGCAAGAGTTAAAGCTTATGCTTTAACAGAACTTATAGAAGATGCTACAAATGTTATTGTAATGGGACATAAGCATACAGATTTAGATTGTATTGGAGCTTGTATTGGAGTATATTCTATTGTTTCGGCTTTAGATAAAAATTGTAAAATAGTTTTAAACAATGTTACATCTTCTGTATCTTATCTTTATGATAGAATAAAAAATGATGAAAAATATTTACAATCTTTTATAACCTCAGAAGAAGCATTAAAACTTGTAAATAGAAAGACACTACTTATAATAGTAGATGTATATAAAGCAGGGCTTTGCGAGTGCCCTGAACTTATAGATAAGGCTAAAAAAATAGTTGTTTTTGACCATCATAGAAAAGGTGTAGACTATATAGAAAAAGCAGTTTTAACATACCATGAACCATATGCCTCTTCAACTTGTGAACTTATAACAGAGATGTTTATGTATATAAATAAAAATATACCTATAAAACAAGTAGAAGCAGATGCAATACTTGCAGGTATTATTGTAGATACTAAAAATTTTGCTTTTAAAACAGGTATTAAAACATTTGAAGCAGCAGCATTTTTAAAGAAAAAAGGCGCAGATACTATAAGAGTGAAAAAAATGTTTAAAAATAGTTTGGAGTATTATAGCGCTAGAGCAAATGTTGTAACTAATATGAAATTATATAGAGATAATATTGCTATATCCGTTTTAGAAGATAATATAGATAACCCACTTTTAGTTGTGGCACAAGCTTGTGATGAACTTTTAAATATAGATAATATAAATGCGAGTTTTGTTCTTTGTAAGATAAATAATAATGTGTCTATTAGTGCTAGAAGTTTTGGAGAAGTTAACGTTCAAATAATAATGGAAAAACTTGGCGGTGGTGGGCATCAATCAATATCGGCTACACAAATGAAAGATATTACAATAGAAGAAGCTATGGAAATGTTAAAAGGGGCAATAGATGAATATTTTAAGGAGGAAGAATAAATGAAAGTTATATTACTTGAAGATGTAAAAGGTGTAGGTAAAAAAGACCAAATAGTCAATGCTAATGATGGTTATGCTAAAAACTTTTTATTACCAAAAAAATTAGCAGTTTTAGCAGATAAAAATAATCTTGCTAAAATGGATAATATTAAAAAAATTGAAAATGCTAAAAAACAAGAAGAATATGATAATGCTGTTTCTTTAGGTAAAGAAATAGAAGCTAAAAATATACAAATACATGTTAAACTTGGTACAAATGGTAAACTTTTTGGTACTGTTACGAACAAAGAAATAGCTAGTGCATTAAAAGAACAATCAGGTATAGAAGTAGATAAGAAGAAAATAATTTTATCAAGTCCTATAAAAACTTTAGGAGAAAAAGAAGTTACAATAAAGCTACACCCTAAAGTTAGTGTTACTTTAAAAGTAACTATTAGTGAACAAAAATAGGTATAATTATGGAAGATATAAATACTAATATAAGTCCAGAAATACCACCTAATGATTTTGAGGCAGAACAAGCAGTTATTAGTTGTATGATATTTGACATAGATGGGATTACTACTGGTTATGAAATGTTAAAGGCAGAAGATTTTTACAGACCAGAGCATAGAGTGTTATTTGAAGCTATTATAGATATGTATTCCAATAGTCAACCAGTAGATGTTATTACCTTAAAAAATAAATTAGAAAGTATGAATATGCTTTCTAATGTAGGTGGATATGAATATATAGTAGACCTTTATAATATAGTTTCTACTAGTGCTTTAATAAAACAATATGCAGATATTGTTAAAGAAAAGTCTATAAGAAGAAAGATATTAAAAGCATCTAAAGATATAAATGCTTTAACATTTGATAATACAGAAACAATAGAGAATATAGTAAATAAAGTAGAAAAATTAGTTGAAGGTATAGGTGATAATAATAATTTAGATGATTTTTCACCTATTAGCCAAGTTTTAGAAACATCTATTGAAAAAATAGAAAATTTATACAAAAATAAAAGTAAAGTTACTGGTATTGAAACTGGATTTATAGATTTTGATATGAAAACATCTGGCTTGCAAAATTCAGATTTTATACTTATAGCAGCTAGACCTTCTATGGGAAAAACAGCTTTTGTTATAAATATTGCTCAATATGCTGCACTTCATAATAATGTTACAACAGCTATTTTTAGTTTAGAAATGTCTAAAGAACAGTTGGTAAATCGTATGATTTGTACAGAGGCTTTAATAGATGCTCAAAAGCTTAGAACTGGCGATATAGCTTCAGAAGACTGGTATAAAATAGCAGAAGCAGTTAGTGCCTTATCAGATGCTCCTATATATATAGATGATAAATCTACTATAACTATACCAGAGCTTAGAGCTAAATGTAGAAGACTTAAGAAAGAAAAAAATTTAGGACTTATTGTTATAGATTATCTTCAACTTATGAATGGAAGTAGCAAAAATGAAAATAGGCAACAAGAAATATCTTCTATATCTCGTTCTTTAAAAGGGCTAGCTAGAGAACTAGACCTTCCAGTCATTGCTTTATCTCAGCTTAGCAGAGCAGTAGAACAAAGAAAACCTCCGAAACCAATGTTATCAGACCTTAGAGAGTCTGGAGCAATAGAGCAAGATGCTGACCTTGTTTGCTTTTTATATAGAGATGAATATTATAATCCTGAAACAGAAAAAAGAGGACAAGCAGAAATTATCATTGCTAAACAAAGAAATGGTTCAGTTGGTACTGTAAACCTTAGTTGGCTTGGGCAATATACAAAGTTTGCTAATTTAGAGAGAACATATGATGACTTATAAAAATTGCCTTTATCTTAAAATTATAAATTTAAGATAAAGGCAAATTTTTTAATTATTATTAAAAAGTATATAGGTAAAGTATTATGAAAAAGAAAATAAGTTATTTAGAATAGGTTTAAAAATAGATAATAATATTTTTAATGTTAATTATAAAAGAAAATTATTTAGAGGTTTAAGATACTGTAATATATAATTTTAGAGATATAATATGTGATAAAGGTGTAGTAATAACAGTAACTTTTTTTGATAAAGAAATAGAATAAAATTTACAAAAAGTTGACATATAAGAACGCATTTAATATAATTAATATAATAAAATTTTATGGAGGAAAATATGAAAAATTTAGGTGTAAATGAAATTAGAAAAAAATATTTAGACTTTTTTCAAGAAAAAGGGCATTTAAGAATGAATAGTTTTTCCTTAGTGCCACAAAATGATAGAAGTCTATTACTTATAAATTCTGGTATGGCTCCTTTAAAACCATACTTTACAGGACAACAAATACCACCAAATAAAAGAGTTACAACTTGTCAAAAGTGTATTAGGACAGGAGATATAGAAAATGTAGGAAAAACTGCAAGACATGGTACATTTTTTGAAATGTTAGGTAACTTTTCCTTTGGAGATTATTTTAAAGAAGAAGCAATACCATGGGCTTGGGAGTTTTTTACAAAAGTACTAGAATTACCGGAAGATAGACTTTATGTTTCTATATATGAAGATGATGATGAAGCCTTTGAAATATGGAATAAAAAAGTTGGAATACCAGAAAAGAAAATAGTACGTCTTGGCAAAGAAGACAATTTTTGGGAGCACGGTACAGGACCTTGTGGACCATGTTCAGAAATATATTTTGATAAGGGAGAAGAATATGGCTGTGACAATCCTAATTGTTATGTTGGCTGTGATTGTGACAGATATATGGAAATATGGAATTTAGTTTTCACACAGTTTAATAGAGAAGAAGATGGAACATACTCTAATCTTGCAAATCCTAATATAGATACAGGTATGGGGCTTGAAAGAATAGCTACTGTTATGCAAGGGGTAAACTCTATTTTTGATGTAGATACAGTAAAGGCTATTAGAGATAAAGTATGTTTATTATCTAATACTAAATATAGAGAAGATGCTAAAAAAGATATATCTATAAGAGTGATAACAGACCATATTAGGTCAGTTACTTTTATGACAGCAGACGGAGTTTTACCTTCTAATGAAGGACGTGGATATGTCCTTAGACGTCTTTTAAGAAGGGCAGTAAGACACGGCAAAATTTTAGGTATAAATGATTTATTTTTAGCAGATTTAAGTAAAATTGTGATAGATACATCTAAAGAAGCCTATCCAGAGCTAGAAGAAAAGAGAGACTATATTTATAAAATATTAACAGTAGAGGAAGAAAGGTTTCATAGTACAATAGATAATGGTATGGAACTTTTAAAACAAAAAATAAATGAATTAAAATCTTCTAAATCCAATACGTTAAAAGGTGAAGATGCTTTTAAGCTTTATGACACTTATGGTTTTCCTTTTGACCTTATGAAAGAAATTTTAGAAGAAGAAAATATGACAGTAGATGAAGATGAATTTTTAAAAGAAATGGAAGAGCAAAAAAATAAAGCACGTTCTGCTAGAGAAGAAGACACTTATATGGGGGCAGATGAAACAATATTCCATAAATTAGACCCAGCTATGAAAAGTGAATTTTTAGGATATGATAATAACTGTCTTAAAGATAGTAAAATTTTAGCTATTATATGTGAAGATAATATTGTAGATATAGGTAAAGAGGGAGATAAAGTAGATATTATTGTTGATAAAACACCTTTTTATGCAGAAATGGGGGGACAAGTTGGAGATAAAGGTATTATTGAAAATGAATATGTTTTAATAGAAATAAACGATTGTACAAATTTTGGAGAAAATAAGATTATACATCACGGTGTTGTTAAAAAAGGTCAAATAAAAGTAAATGATACGGTTGATTTAAAAATAGATGAAGATAATAGATTATCTATTGCTAGAAATCATACTGCTACACATATTTTACACAAGGCATTAAAAGAGATTTTAGGAAATCACGTAGAGCAAGCTGGTTCTTTAGTTTCTAAAAGCCGTTTACGTTTTGACTTTACTCACTTTGAAGCTTTGACAAAAGAAGATTTAGCTAAAATAGAAAGAGTAGTTAATTCACATATTTTAAGAGGCCTTAATGTAAATATTAAAGAAACAGATATAGAAACTGCTAAAAAAGAAGGAGCAACAGCTTTATTTGGTGAAAAATATGGAGATGTTGTTAGAGTTATAAATATAGGTGGGTATTCTATTGAACTTTGTGGTGGTACTCATCTTGAAAATTCTTCTCAAATAGGTAGCTTTAAGATAATATCTGAAAGTGGTGTTGCTGCTGGTGTTAGACGTATAGAGGCAGTGACAGGATTTGGAGCTTTAGAGTTTTATGAAGAAAGAGAAAATATAATATTTAATATTTGTGAAAACTTAAAAGCTAACCCTAAAAATGTAGTAGCTAAATCTTTATCTATAATGGAAGACAATAAAAAGCTTTTAAAAGAAATAGAAAATTTAAAATCTAAATTATCATCAGGGATTTTAGATGAAATATTAAGTCAAAAAGAAACAATAGATGGTATGGATATACTTATTTCTAAAGTTCAAAATATAGATATGGATACTCTTAGAAATATGGGTGATAAAATAAAAGAAAAATTATCAGATTATGTTATACTTTTGGCTAGTGATAATGACGGAAAAGTTAATTTTATATCTATGTGTAGTGATAGTGCTATAAAAAATAATCTTAAAGCTGGTGATATAGTAAAAGTTGCTGCTACTATATGTGGTGGAGGCGGTGGAGGCCGTCCTAATATGGCTCAAGCAGGTGGTAAAGACCCTAATAAAATAGAAGATGCCATAAAAGCTGCATTAGATTTTATAAAAGAAAAAATGTAGTCTTTATTAAACAATAAAAAGAAAAAATAGTTTTAGCTATATTAATTATTTTATTAATAGTTTAGTTGGTTGTAGAAAAGAATAAAAGTCTAATCCAGTAGATATTATGGCAGAATATGAAAAATAGAACTTTTAATCTTATGTAAGAAAATTTTGTAGTTAAATATGAAAGTGAAAATGGAGGTATTTTTCAATTTATACTATAAATTAAAATTTTATATTAAGGTTTAGCTGGTTTAGTTTTTAACTTATAATCTTATAGATATAGTTAATGTAGAGGTTACAAGTAACAATGGACAAACTAAAATAGAAAGTATTTATTTTGAATACATGATAGATAAATTTAAGTTAGAATATAATGAAAATGTATATTATAGAGCTAAATGATTAGTATGTATAATTAGCCACTTCATATATTGAGGTGGCTAAAATTAAATAAAGTTTGGAGAGATTAATATTAATAATTTAGATGAAAATAAAACACTAGCCTTTAAAACTAAGGAGATTATAAATAAATATAGCTTTGTATTTAAAAAGAATTTTGGACAAAACTTTTTAATAGACCAACTTGTTTTAGATAAAATAGTATCATCTGCTAATATATCTAATGATGATATAGTTATAGAGATAGGGCCTGGTATAGGTACTCTTACAGCTTGTCTTGCTAAAAATGCTAAAAAGGTCATAGCAGTAGAGATAGATAGAACTCTTATACCTATTTTAAAAGATACATTATCTAATTTTAATAATATTGAAATTATAAATGAAGACATACTAAAAGTAGATATAAATAAAATTGCAGAAGAAAATAGTGGATATAATATAAAAGTTGTAGCTAATTTACCTTATTATATTACTACACCTATAATAATGAATATATTAGAAAATAGGTTACCAATAGATAATATAACAGTTATGATACAAAAAGAAGTTGCTTATAGAATGGGAGCGTTGGCAGGAACAAAAGACTATGGTTCATTATCTGTTATGGTTCAGTATTTTTGTGAACCTTATCTTGTAGCTAATGTACCACGAAATTGTTTTATGCCAAGACCTAATGTGGATTCGGCAGTAATAAGGCTTACAACACTTGATAAACCACCAGTAGATATAGATAATATAGATTTATTTTTTTATATAATAAAAGTTGCATTTTCTCAAAGAAGAAAAACTCTTTTAAATTGTATATTTAATGCTGAAAAATTTCAATTTAATAAAGAACAAATATCTGAAATATTACAAGAGGCAGGATTTGACATAAATATTAGAGGAGAGCGTCTTACAATAGAAGATTTTGCTAATCTTACAAAAGTAATAGAAAGATATTTATAGAATTGTAAATATATGTATTAATTTTTATATTAAAAATTAGAATTAATCAAAATATCTTCTCATATAATATTAGTACACCAAAGATTAAATTTATAGGAGGGGATATTTATGAAAAACTTTTTTTATTTAACCTTATCTGTAATTGGATGTTACCAATTAGGATATCTTATAGGAAAGATTATATTTTAAAACTTATAAAATAAAAATAAAAAACATAGATTTTATTATCTATGTTTTTTACTAAATTTAGATTATTAAAAAATTAGTTTCATATAAATTTTATTAAAAATTTTGTTTTCAGTTAATATTATATCACCATTTAAAATACTAATTTTATATATTTTGTATTAAGTATATTAAATATAATAAAATTTTAATATTTTATAATTCATATTTACTATTTTATAAAAATTGTTTTATTGTATACAATTTTTATTACAATAAATATATATTAACTATTGTATAATTAATTATATAAAATAATATTAGACTTGCACGAAATGAACACTTTTAGCATATTATATAAAATAGCTTTGCTGGGGGTGTTTTTTTGTTTTTTTCAATATTTAATTGTTTTTTTATGTTTTCAAGCATAACAAATGGTAATACATTTCCTAAACCTTTAACACCAGCAGAAGAAGAAAAATATTTAAAAGAATACAAAGAAGGTAGTATAGAGGCTAAAAATATACTAATAGAAAGAAATTTAAGACTTGTAGCACATATAGTAAAAAAGTATACTAATTATCAAAAAGATAGTGAAGACTTAATATCTATTGGTACAATAGGTTTAATAAAAGCCATTACAACATTTAAAAATGATAAAGGTATAAAATTAGCAACTTACTCATCTAGATGTATTGAAAATGAAATATTAATGTTTATAAGGTCTAGTAAAAAACATAGTAAAGATGTATATTTACAAGATACAGTAGGTATAGATAAAGATGGTAATGAAGTAATGTTAGAAGATAAAGTAGCAGACGATAGCATTAGTATTGACGAACAAGTTTCTTTAAAGATACAAAGCAAAGTATTATATGAAAAAATGAAAAAGGTTTTAAAAGGTAGGGAAAAAACTATAATAGAGCTTAGATATGGACTTTTAAATGGAGAAGAACTTACTCAAAGAGATATAGCCAAAAAGCTTGGAATAAGTAGAAGCTATGTATCAAGAATAGAGAAAAAAGCATTAGAAAAACTTCATAAAGAAATGGAAGAATAAAACTATAAAGCATAGCTTTATAGTTACATATAAAAATAACCCCTAAAAGCTATTACCTATTTATTAATAGGGAAAATTGATAATAATGAATAATTTTTAATATTGTATATTAAAAATTAGAAGAAATTTATGTTATAAAGTTTAAAATCTATTGTTTATTTTTTAAATAAATTTTTCTAAATTGTTTTGGGATGTCATTAATATTTAAATTTTTATGTATATTACAAGTACCAAATTTTTTGGCAGTTTCATAATACCAATGTTTATAATTAAGAAGTTCAAGATTTTTTTCTAGTTGGCTAATTTGTTCAATAACTATTTGACGTTGTTTATCAATAGTGTTAAGTCTTTCATTTATAGTAGAATCCCCTTCCATATAATAATCTATAAATTTTTTTATATTTTTTATAGACATACCAGTATTTTTTAAACACTCAATTAGTTCTAACCATTCAAAATCTGAATCTTTAAACTTTCTTATTCCACTTTGAGAACGTTCAACAAAAGGCAATAATCCTTCTTTATCATAGTATCTTAATGTAGATGTAGATAAATTTAATTTTTTTGCTACTTCACTAATTGTATAAAACATAAAATCTCCAATAAAAATTTTTAAAATATTGTATTGACTTAAAGTTAACTTTAAGTTATATAATTAAAATTAATATAGAAATTATATCATTATTAATTATATAAGTCAATTATATTAGTTAATATTAATGTATTTTGAATTATTAAATATTTTAAATATGTTAATAAATAATATTTTTTATATAATTTTTTATTAAATTAAAAATTTTTAAAGGAGATATTTTATGGAAAAACAAACAGCAGGTAGAGATAACTTAGGAAAATTTGCTCCTAAGTTTGCACAATTAAATGATGATATTTTATTTGGAGAAGTTTGGTCTAGAGAAGACAAATTGTCTTTAAGAGATAGGTCATTGGTAACATTATGTGTATTTATGGGAAAGGGTATGATAGATAATTCTTTAAAATATCATTTAATAAATGCAAAGAAAAATGGCATTACAAAAGATGAAATGGTAGAAATTATAACACACGCAGCATTTTATGCAGGATGGCCTAATGCATGGGCGGTTTTTAATTTAGCAAAAGAAATATATGAAGTAGAGGAAGCCATTAAATAGGAACATGAAGGAATTTTTGGAATGGGAGAGCCTAATATAGAGTAGGCAAAGTATTTTATAGGAAACTCATACTTAAAACCTTTATCTAAAACTTTTGTAAATTAACTTTTGAACCAAAATGTAGAAATAACTGGCATATACATAAAGCAACTTCTGAAGTAGGACAAATTTTAATATGTATAGAGGGTGAAGGTTGGTATCAAGAAGAAGGAAAAGAGGCACAAAGATTAAAACCAGGAGATGTTATAACAATACCACCAAATGTAAAACATTGGCATGGTGCATCAGCAAATTCCTGGTTTAGCCATCTTGCTATTGAAGTTTTTGGAGAAAATACATCGACACAATGGTGTGAACAAGTAATAGACGAAGAATATAATAAATTAGGATAATTAGTAATATAAAGATTATAACTATTTAATTAAATAATAAAAATGTAATTAATAACTAAAATATTATAAAAATAAATAAAGAGTTAATTAAAAATAGGCGGTGAATTAATTTATGGAATATACAAAATTAGGTAGCACGGATATTAAAGTATCTAAATTATGTATGGGTTGTATGAGTTTTGGAGACCCAGCTAGCAATATGCACGATTGGACATTAAATCCACAAGAAACAGAAAAAATTATAAAAAAATCATTAGATTTAGGGATAAACTTTTTTGATACAGCTAATTGTTATTCGGCAGGAACTAGCGAAGAATATCTATCAAAAGCATTAAAAAATAATATTAGTAGAGATAAAGTTGTTATTGCTACAAAGGTTTATTTTAACGAAGGACACCTATCTAAAGAAGCAATATCACGAGAAGTAGAAGGCTCATTAAGAAGATTACAAACAGATTATATTGACTTACTTATCATTCATAGATTTGACTACACAACACCAGTAGAAGAAACAATGTATGCTTTAGACAAAGTAGTAAAATCCGGTAAAGTAAGAGCAATAGGTGCATCAGCTATGTATGGATATCAATTTTATAAAATGCAATATATAGCAGAAAAAAATGGATGGACAAAGTTTGTTTCAATGCAGAATCATTATAATCTTATTTATCGTGAAGATGAAAGAGAGTTAATTCCTATATGCAATGAAAATAATATTTCAAGAACTTCATATAGTCCTTTAGCTGGAGGAAGATTATGTCGTGTAACGTGGGATTCAGATACATTAAGAAGTAAAACGGACAAAACAGCTATGAATAAATATGACTCGACAAAAGAAATGGATATGGAAATTGTAAAAAGAGTAGAAAAGCTTGCTAAAGACAAAAATGTAACAATGACTCAAATATCACTTGGATGGCAATTTGCAAAAGGAGTAGATTCTCCAATAATTGGCGTGACAAAAGAGAAATATTTAGATGATGCAGTCGGAAGTTTCAATATAAAGTTATCAAAGATGGAAATTGACTATTTAGAAGAAATGTATGTACCTCATAAAATAGTAGGAGCCTTATAGTAAGTTTTTAGAATGAGAAAAAGTGAAGGGCATATTAAATTTCTTTGTCTATACTCAATAGGTTTTAAATGATTATAAATTTTGGGGAGTAAAGTTTTAAAGATTGATAATTTAGGTAATAAAACTCGTATTATGGATATACTTCAACTAGTGATATTTTTTCAATATAAATTAACTTCGAGATAACTCCATTTGAAGTGAAAGAAATAGCATATCAATTAGTAGTATATTTGGAATAAAAGAGTATTTAAATTTTTAATATTTTTTATTTATGAATTTTAAATGATTTAACATTTATTAATTAAATAAAATAAATATAGTTAATTTATAAAGGAGAATTATTAATATGAATAATTTTGTTTATGATGTACCAGTAAAAGTTTATTTTGGAGAAAATCAATTATCTAATTTAGGAAATGAACTTATTAAATATGGAAAGAAAGTTTTACTTACATATGGAGGAGGTTCTATAAAAAAAATAGGACTCTATGATAAAATTGTAAATGAACTTGAGAAATTTGGTTTAGAACTATTTGAATTATCAGGTATAGAACCAAATCCTCGTATTGAATCTGTAAGAGAAGGAGCTAAAATATGTAAAGAACAAAACATAGATGTACTTTTAGCTGTTGGAGGAGGCTCTACAATAGATGCTACAAAATATATAGCAGCAGGTGCTTGTGTAGATTTTGATCCGTGGGATTTTTTTAGTAAATGGGCACCTATTGAAAAAGCTCTACCTATTGTTACAATACTTACTCTTTCAGCTGCTGGTTCAGAGATGGATTCAGGTGGCGTAATTAGTAACCTTGAGACAAAAGATAAGATAGGAAGATTATCTCCTTATCTTTTACCAAAGGTCTCATTTTTAGATCCAACATTAACATATACAGTAAGCCCATATCAAACTGCTTGTGGTTCAGTGGATATGATGGCTCATATTATGGAAGTATATTTTAATATAGAAAAAGATTTTTATATGTTAGACTGTTTTATGGAAGGTATGATGAAAACAATTATTAAATATACTCCTATTGCTATGAAAGAACCAGAGAATTATGAAGCTAGAGCTAATCTTATGTGGACTTCATCATGGGCTATAAATGGTTTTGTTAATGGAGGGAAAAAACAAGAGTGGAGTTGTCATCCTATGGAACATGAATTATCTGCTATATATGACATAACTCACGGGCTTGGTCTTGCATTACTTATACCTAGGTGGTTAGAGTATTGCTTAGATGAAACAACTGTATCTAAATATTATCAATTTGGAGTAAATGTATTTGATATTGATAAAAACTTAGAGCAAATGGAAGTAGCTAAAGAAAGTATTAAAAGATTATCAAAATTTTTCTTTAATACATTAGGATTAGATAGTACATTTACTAAAGTAGGTATTAAGCAAGAAGATTTTGAAATTATGGCACAAAAGGCTTGTTCAAATGGAACTATTAAAGGGTTTAAAACATTAAATAAAGAGGATATAATAAAAATATTTGAAATGTGTTTATAAAAAAACAAATAGAATTTTATTATGCTAAAATATAAATCTTGCAATGGATTTATAGATTAAAAAATAAAAAGGTGTTAATAATTTACTAACACCTTTTTATTAACTAATTAAAATATAATTTAATTTTCTAGATTAAAAATAATGAATAGTTTTTGTTTTATTTTATAAAATTACATATCTATTGTAAATTTTATCCATTTATTATAAATACTATCTACCTTTATTTGCCATTTATTATTACTTATTATTTTTTTAGCAATAGATAGCCCCAAACCATAACCTTCTATTTCTTTGTTTCTAGAGGTATCAACTCTATAAAATCTATCAAATATATATTTTATATCTTCATTTTTTATACCAATTCCAGTATTAAATATTGATAAAGATATATGACTATGCTTTTTTTCTAAATTTATTTCTATAATATCATTTTTATTAGAGTATTTAATAGCATTATCCAAAAAAATTCTAATTATAGTAGATAAATCATCTTCTATACAAGGAACTAAAATATTTGGTGTTATATTATATTTTAATATTCTATTTTTTTCAAAAATAATACTTTCATAGCTTAATATATTGTTTAATATAACTGTACTAATATTAATATTTTCTAAGTGTTTAACCTTTGAAAAATCTTCAACTTTAGATAATAATAATAATTTATTAATTAAATCATTCATTTTAAAAACTTCTGTTTTAACATTTTTTATCCATTTTTTTTGTTCTTTAATATCATCTTCATAATCTAATATAGATACATTTGTAGATATTATTGAAAGAGGAGTTTTTAGTTCATGACTAGCATTTGCTATAAATTGTTTTTGTATTTCAAAATTTTCTTTTACAGGCTTTATTATCCATTCTGTTAAAAAATATGAAACTATAAAAATGAATAATAAACTTAAAATAAAAACAATTAGAGAAATATAAATTAAATTATGTTTAATTTGGTTATTATTTGTTATATCTAAAAAAACGATAATTTGACCGTAAGGCTTAGACATTTTTAAAAAACTAATAT
>CAMMEG010000002.1 GCA_946495765.1 uncultured Eubacteriaceae bacterium | reverse complement strand
GACACAATAAAGATAATAGTAAAAGAATTTAATAAAATATATAAAAACAAAGAAGATAATATTAATACAGAAAAAGAAATACAAAAAAAGTTAAATAAATTACAAAAAACAAAAGAAAAATATATAGAAATGTATACAGATGATTTAATAGAAAGAGATGAACTTAATAAAAAAGTAAAACAAATAAATGAAGATATAGAAAAAAATAAGAAAGAGCTTGAATTTATAAAAAGTAATTTATCAAAAGAGGGCAGGCTAGAAGAAACAATATATAATACATTTAAAGATTTAGAAAATATTTTAAATATGGACAATTTAACTAATGCTAGTTTAAAAAAAATAATAGAAAAAATAGTAGTAGATGAAAAAGGAAATGTAAATATATATTTAAAAGTATTTTCAGATATTGGTGTAGGCAAAAACGTTCTTATTAGTAATAGTTATACATAAGGATGTAACAGAACGGCTATTAAACATAAATCCAAATCTTGCTAATCAGGCTAAAAAAGTTTTAGATCTTAATAAGTCTGAAAGACATATAAGAGGTGGATTAGCTACAAAAGAAAAATATTTATCAAAAGGAATAGGGATTTGTATAAAATAAAAATAAATAAACCTTACATATGTAAGGTTTATTTATTTTAAAGAGATTAATAGTAATATAAATTAGCCACAACAGGAAAATGGTCAGATATATATTTACCATCAAAACTATCTCTTAAAATATTAACATTTTTTACACTAAAAAGTTCATTTATAAAGATAAAATCTATTTCTAATTCTTCTTCCTCAGAATTTACTAAAAAATTTGCATCAGAGGTAAAAGTGCCTTTAGGATTAAAATTTGTAGCAACTTTTACTTCAGAAAAAATATTGGATATGTTTTTATATACAATATCTGTTGTAATAGAGTTAAAATCACCCATTAATACAAAAGGATAGAGGTTATAGTATTTAGATAATTTTTCTAGTATAAGGTTGCAACTGTATATTCTAGCATCTTCGGATAAATTATCAAGATGTGTCACAGAAAATACAATATTTTTATTAGTTATCTTATCTAAAAGTATTATCCAAACACATATCCTTTTACAACCAGCACCTTCATAAAAAGAAGGTTTGTCAGGAGTTTTAGATAGCCAAAAATAACCACCATCTATTTTTTCAAATCTATCTTTTTTATAAAATATTCCATTATACTCATCTTTATCAGGATTATTACTTCTAGATACACCAAAAAACTCATATTTATCAATTGACTTTAAACTTTGTAATTGATTTGGTAAAGCTTCTTGTATACCTAATATATCAAAGTTTTCTCTTTTTATCATATTTAATATATGTTCACTTCTTTGGTTCCAACCCCAGTTTAAATCTTCTAAATTATCATATCTAATATTATAAGTGCAAGTTTTAATAGTATTCATAAATACCTCCATTAACTCATTATATTTAATATAATTTGTTTTAGTTTTAAATATACAAATTATAAAAATATATAAAGTTAAAATAAACTATTTAACCTCTGGTATAAGCATAAAGAACCCAGATAAATCTTTAGTTTTATCGGTTGCTTGGCTAAAAGTGGACTCTATAAATAGAACTCTATCAGCTACACGTCCAAATTCTATAGCAGGGACGCTTAATATAGCACCAGCCATATCAACAGAAAGAGAAGGAACAGATTGATCTATTTTATAGTTCATAAGCTGAGATAGAGCTGTTAAATAAGAACTTGTAAGTATATTTCCAATTTCTGTAAGCATAGAATAGTCTATTTCATCAAAATCTGCAAAACTTTTTTTATCTCTACCCATAATTTCTTTAGCAAGGGTACAAGCAGATTTTTCTGTCATAAGGTACATCATAATACCATCTACATCACCACTAATACCAACTAATAATCCAGAGATTAAAGCATCAGCTCCACCTATAATATCAGCAAGATGTTTAAACTCAGGCATTTTTACAGTAGGAACACTCATAGTAATACGCTGATTAACAAGGTTTGATAAACTAGTAGCAGCATTACCAGTACCAATATTTGCTACTTCTTTTAACATATCTATATCCATTAAATTTAAGTTACCCATAATAAACTCCTTAAAAATTTAATTAATTTACATTATTAAAAAAATATAGTATAATAATTTTAACATAAAAAAATAGTTTTGAAAACTATTTTTTTAAAAATAATAATAATTTTTAAATAGTGTAATAAATATATAGTATGATAATTATAAGGAGGTTTTATGGAAAAGTTTATTTTAGTAGTTCCTTCTAATGATAAAGAAAAATATTTCTTAAATAAATATTATATAAATAGTTTAATATCATTTGATAAAACATATTATATATGTGATTACAATATAAAAAATATAAATTATGACTATATAGGCGGGATTTTATTAACTGGTGGAGGAGATGTAAATCCTACTATATATAATCAAAAAAAACATTATAAAACTAACGATATATATGATGAAAGAGATATATTTGAGATAACTCTTTTAAAAGAGGCTTTTAAAAGAAAAATACCTACTTTTGCTATATGTAGAGGTATACAAATAATGAATGTAGCATTTGGTGGAACACTTAATCAGCATATAGATGGACATAGTCAAAAAGAACATAAAAATATAGCTACTCATTATGTAAATATAGAAAAAACTTCTTTATTATACGATATAATTAGAAAAGATAAAATAAAGGTAAACTCAGTTCATCATCAGGTTATAGACAAAGTGGCTAATGGATTTAAAGTATGTGCTACTTGTGAAAATATAGTAGAAGGAATAGAATATATTAATAAAGATAGATTTTTTATAGGTATACAATGGCATCCAGAGGCTTTATTTGATGAAAATAGTAAAAGTATGTTTGAATATTTTATAAAAAATATAAAATAGTATAATAAAACAAAAGAAGAAGGAGCAAACTATGAATAAACTAAATGAAAAAATGGAGGCTATAAAAAGTTTAGATTGGCTTATAGATTTAATTTCAAACATAGGAATAAGTATAATACAAATAATAGTAGCAGGTATTGTTATAAAAATATTAACAGGTATATTAAAAAAATCATTAAATATGAATGTTAAAATAACAGAAAGAAAAAGACAAACCTTATTTGAAGTATTGGCAAGTATTATAAAATATACTGTTTGGTTTGTGGCAGGATGTAATGTACTAGGCAATTTTGGTATAGATATGAAATCGTTAATAGCTGTTGCTAGTGTTAGTAGTGTTGCTATTGGTTTTGGAGCACAAAGCTTAGTTCAAGATGTTATAACAGGGATGTTTATATTGTTTGAAGATCAGTTTGGTGTAGGAGATATTATTACAGTTGATACCCTTACTGGTACTGTAGAAAGTATAGGACTTAGAAGTACAAGGATAAGAAGTGCTGATGGAGATTTACATATTATACCAAATGGTAATATAAAAATAATAACAAATATGTCAAAAGATTTTAATCGAGCAACAATAGATATAAATGTAGCTTATGAAGAGAATATTGACAAAGTAATAGCTATTATGAAAGATGAAATGGATATAATATTTAAAAATAGTTTAATAACAGGGCTTATATC
Organism: uncultured Eubacteriaceae bacterium; assembly: GCA_946495765.1. Lineage (GTDB taxonomy): Bacteria > Bacillota > Clostridia > Lachnospirales > CAG-274 > Tyzzerella. The sequence continues at coordinate 39,592 of CAMMEG010000002.1, read as the reverse complement.
AGAGCCTAAAGTATTAGGGATAATAGAGTTAGCAGATAGCGCTGTTATTATAAGAATATTAGCAGATACACAAATAGGAGAAAATTGGCAAGTAGAACGAGAAATAAGACGTTTTATTAAAAAAAGATTTGATAAAGAATATATAAACATACCTTATCCAAAGCGTATTGTAGAAATAGTAGAAAACAAAAGAAAGGATGCTTAATATGGAGTACATAATAGGAGATATTGTTCATATGAAAAAACCACACCCTTGTGGCTCTTATCAATGGGAGATAATAAGAGTAGGAGCAGATTTTAAAATAAAATGTGTAAAATGCGGTCATATAGTTATGATATCTAGAGTTAAATTTGAAAAAGCAGTAAAAAAGAAAATAGAAAAATAATGAATAAATTACCCTTTTAAAATAAATACTAATTTTAGTTATTATTTTGAAAGGGGTTTTTTATGAGTTTTAAAAAAGATTATTTTGAAATAAGATTAGAAAGTATAGGTGGACTTGGTGCTAATTTAGCAGGTAAGATATTAGGTGAATATGGAGCATTATATTTAGGACTTAATGCATCTAGCTTTTCAAGCTATGGGTCAGAAAAAAGAGGTTCTCCAGTTAAAGCATATATAAGATATGCTAAAGAAAATATACCTATTAGAGTTAATAGTCCTATACAAACACCAGATATACTAGGACTTTTTCATATAGCTTTGGCAAATAAAGAGGGAGTAATGTCTGGTGTGTCGGAAAATACAGCAGTAGTAGTGAATACAGATAAAAATCCAGAACAAGTAAGAGATATATTAAAAATGTATGCTGGTAAATTATATTGTATAGATGCTTTAAAAATTGCTATGGAAACAAAAAGTCGTATAAATATGGTTATGCTTGGAGCAATAGCAAAAACTAATGATTTTATGTGTATAGAAAAATTAGAACAAGCCATAAAAGATACTATTGGTAAAAAGTATCCGAAAGTTTTAGACCAAAATTTAGAGGCTATAAGACGTGGATATGAAAGTATTAAATATAAAGAAATAAAACCAGATAATAAATATGAATATATAATAGATAAAGATATAGAAAGAGCATGGGGATATAAAAATGCCCCAATAGGTGGTGTAAATCCTTGTTTTGGAAGTGCTATATCTAATGATTTAACAGCTAGTAGAGAAGGGTATGTTCCAGTTTTTATAAAAGAAAGGTGTATAAACTGTGGACTTTGTGACTCTACTTGTCCAGATATGGTTTTTCAATTTGTAAAAGGCGAATATAAAGGAAAAGAAAGTATGGTCAATTTAGGACCAGACTATCACCATTGTAAAGGTTGTATGAGATGTGTTGAGGTATGCCCTACTAAAGCTTTAGTTTCTGCAATAGAGAGAGATGCAGACATATTAAAAACACATGTAAGAAATAAAGATCTTATTGTAGATAAATTAGAATTTGAAAAAGTAGGAGCTAGCTCATTTGTAACAAGTGAAAGTTATACAGAAGAGCCAAATATTTAAGGAGGAGTTATATGCTTAAACAAAAAGTTATATTTGAGAGTGGAAATGAACTTGCAAGCATAGCTTGTAAACAAATAAATTATCATATAATGGGTTATTATCCTATAACACCATCTACACAAATAGCAGAAAATCTAGACCTTATGAGGTCAGAAGGAGAAAGTCAAACAAAACTAATAGCAGCAGAGGGAGAACATAGTGCAGCTGGTATATGTTATGGTGCATCTGTTGGTGGAGGAAGAGTATTTAGTGCTACAAGCGCTAATGGGTTATTATATAGTTTAGAACAGCTACCAGTACAATCTGGTACTAGGTTTCCTATGGTATTAAATGTAGCTTGTAGAACTGTTTCAGGCCCTTTATCTATAAAAGGAGATCATAGTGATATAATGTATACACTAAATACTGGTTGGATAATACTTTTTGCAAAGGACAATCAAGAAGTATATGATTTTAATATAATAGGTCTTAAACTTGCAGAAAAGGTAAATTTACCAGTTATAATAGCTTTTGACGGGTTTTTTACTAGTCATCAAAAGAAAAAAGCACATATTTTTGAAAATGATAAAGATATACAAGATTTTTTAGGGGAATGTAAAAGAGAATATACAGCGCTTAATATGGAAAGTCCAGTTACAATAGGTTCTTATATGAATGAGCCAGATTTAATGAATAATAAGTTTCAACTAAATTTAGCTATGGAGGAAGCTAAAGAATATTTGTCTATACTTTTTGAAGAATATAAAGAAATTTCAGGAAGATTATATACAACTGCTGAAGGATATTTAACAAAAGATGCTGATGTATTAATATTTGCTCTTGGTTCTACTTTTGAAACTATAAAAGAAGCAGTAGATAAAATGAGAAAAGAGGGTAAAAAAGCTGGTGCATTTACATCTAAAGTATTACGCCCGTGGATAGTAGATGATATATATAAAATGTGTAAAGACAGTAAAATTTTAATATGCCTTGATAGACAAGATAGTTATGGTGCTGGCGGGGGTAATATGAGTATAGAAATAAAGGCTAGCCTACAAGAAAAAGAATTAAATACTAAAGTTATAACTCGTATATATGGTCTTAGTGGTAAAGACTTTTATGTAGAAGATGGTGTTAAACTTTTTGAAGAAGCCTTTAGCTGTCTTGAAGGGGAAGAAGTAAAAAGATTTGATTATTTAGGTAAATATGAAGGGGATTTGAAAACCCAAAATACTAAATTTTTTAATCCTATAAAAGAAGAAGATACAAAACTTAATATAACAAAGGCTGAATATAATGAACAAACAAATACATTTAATGTTACAGGTGGAAATATAAAAGAAATAACAGCTATGCCAAAAAGAATATCAGCAGGACACGGAGCTTGTCCTGGTTGTGGTATACCAGTAAATGTAAATCTTTTGTTAAGTGGTATAGAAGGCAATGTAGTTTTACTTTTTCAGACAGGATGTGGTATGGTAGTTACTACTTCTTATCCTAAAACTGCATTTAAAGTAAACTATGTTCATAACCTTTTTCAAAATGGAGCAGCAACCTTATCTGGACTTTTAGAAATGTATAAAGAAAAGCAAAAAAGAGGTGAAATGCCACAAGATGATATAACATTTATAATGGTGTCTGGTGATGGTGGACTTGATATAGGCCTTGGTTCAGCCTTAGGAGCTGCTATAAGAAATCACAATATGATAATATTTGAATATGACAATGGTGGATATATGAACACAGGATATCAATTATCGTATTCTACACCAAAAGGAGCAAGAAGTTCTACAAGCCATATTGGAGAATATGAAGATGGTAAAGCAATATTTCATAAAGATAATCCTCAAATATTTGCAGCAACTAATATACCTTATGTTGCAACCGTAGCAGAGAGTCATATAACAGACTTTGTAAGAAAGGCAAGAAAAGCTCAAGAATATAGTAAAAAATTTGGACTTTCTTATATAAAGTGTCTTTCATCTTGTCCTTTAAATTGGGGCGATGAACCAAGGTTTGAAAGAAGCGTAATAGAAAGTGCTGTAAAAACATGTTATCATCCTTTATATGAAATTGAACATGGAATAACAACTATTAATTATAATCCAGAAGATAAAGGTCAAAAATCTCCTATTACAGACTACTTATTTAAAATGGGACGAACTAAACACTTAAAAAATGAAAAATATAATCATATAATAGAAAGTGTACAAAAAGAAGTAGATAGAAGATGGGAAAGATTAAAAGCTAGAGCAGAAAGTCCTTATTTATAAAATAAAAGGCTATTCCTAATTTTAGGAATAGCCTTTTATTAAATTTAGAATATATTATATTCTAAATTTAATTTGAAAATTGAAAAGTAATCTCATATTTTTTGAGGGTATGAATATATATAAATGAGACTACAAAATGGATAATAATTGTATCAAAATATATAAATAATATATTGATTTGTTGGGGGAGTAAAATATTCAAATATTAAAAAGTTATTATGGATTATTATAAAAAATAAAGTTTAAAATAAATTATGTATTAAATTAATTTTGACTTAAATTGTGAAAAGGGTTTATTTAAATGTTAACTAAATTTTTCATAATTTATTTTATCTTGAGGAACACCAAGTTCTAATAGATTTTTCTCTAAAGACTCCATAAAAATTGGTGGACCACAAAAGTAAAATGCTGAATTTAAAGGTAAATTATCTTTAATCCATTCTTTTGTAACAAATCCTTGTACATCATAATCTTTACCAAGTTGGTCTGTATCTAGTGGATTAGAATAAAATACAGTGTTTTTTAAATTATTTTCTTTACAAACATTATTAATGTCATTACCAAAAGGATGCATTTTAGAATTTTGGACAGCTTGAACAAAATATATATTTCTATTTTTTGCATTAGCCAATAGCATAGATAATAAAGGCGTTATGCCTATTCCACCAGATAATAATACTATAGGAGTATCTTTAGGTAAACTTTCGTCTAACACAAATACACCACAAGGAGGCATAGCTTCTATGCAATCACCAACTTGTAACTTATCATGAAGATATGAACTCATTAAACCACCATCTATTTTTTTTACACTTATTCTATAAACTTCATCATTTGGTAAATCGGATAAACTATAAGTTCTAATAACATCTTTCATTTTAGAATCGTTTGTTTTTATTTTAAATGGTAAAAACTGACCAGGTATATATTTAGGCAATTTTTCACCATTTTTTGATTTAAAATAAAAAGATTTAATAGTATCACATACATCTTTTTTATCAATTAAAACTAATTCTTTAAAACCATTCCAATTACTCATATTAATACCTCCTTTTAAATGATAATTATTATCATATAGTAATTATAATTTAAAAGTTAAAATATGTCAATACTTATTTTTATAAAATATATAATTTTTTATATCTTACATTAAAAACAATAAGAATAATTTAATTATAAAAATTAAAAGCTGACTTATAAAAGCCAACTTTTAATAATGTTATTATTTTAATACAGGAATAGGACCAGCTCCAGTTTTTGCAGTAAGACATTGAGTTAATTTACTTTTTAAATCTTGTACTTCATTATCTGCCTCTTTAGATGAAGGAATATAATAACCTTTTTTTTCAGCTATTTTATATAAATTGTATTGAGATTGCTCTGCCTCATTTCTCATTTGTTGTAAAGTTTGTCTTAAGTTTAAATCACAACATTCTGTTATCATTTTTGCATAACTTCCAATACTGGCTTTTAACCCAGTTAAAACATCTAAAACAATATCTTTTTCGTTCATAATACCCTCCTATAATAATTGAATTAATTTTTGTGCTGCTTGTTCAGCTTTTACACTAGAAGTCTTAAACATTTCTTTAAGTTCACTATCACAAACTTTATTTGCATAAGAAGCTAACTTAGAAGATATTGTAATATGATTACAAACACATTCTCTTATTGAATTTACTTCAACTTGACTTAAATTTGACATATAATTCACCCTTTTTGTTTTTTATTATTTTGATAGTTTATATTATAAAATTAATACAGATAATAAAAATTATCTATATAAATATTTTAACCCTAAAAATGAAATATATACAAATTTTAAAATTATTATTTATAATTAGATTATGACTTTGTTCTTCAATGCAAAAATTATAAACGGCTTTTTGTTTTAATTTTTGATGCAGAAGAAAATTAGGAATAATCGGTTTTTAATACAACGTATTAAAAAAATTATTATTTATAATTAGATTATGACTTTATTCTTCAATGCAAAAATTATAAACGGCTTTTTGTTTTAATTTTTGTGGCAGAAAAATAATAGTAATAACCGTTTTTAGTACTTTGTACTAAAAAATTATTATTTATAATTAAGGTGTGACTTTATTTTTATTATTCATAAAAAACATAAATATAGCAACAGAACAAATTATAAAATAACCTATAAAGCTATAAATATCTGGTGTTTGATTAAACACAATATATCCTAGTATGCCAGAAAATATAATTTGTGAATAATCAAATATAGATATTTCTTTAGCTGGAGCATTAGCATATGCAGCTGTTATTGCAAATTGTCCAAGACTTGCAAAAAGACCAGCTAATAATAAATATATTGTTTGTGATATAGACATAGGTGAAAAATTAAATATTATAAAAGGAAGTATTGCTAAACAAGAAAAGCAAGAAAAAAAGAATACAATAAAAGGACCTTTTTCTCCACGAAGACTTAAAAATCTTACCATAGTATAAGCTAAACCGGCACACATAGCTCCTAAAAATCCTATAAGAGCAGGAAAACTATTTAAGCTACTTGTAGTTATGTTATTATTTAATAAACCTATTATAAGTTTTGGATTTATTATAAATAAGCTACCTAAAAATGCTATTAATATAGATAATATTTGCCATAATTTAATTCTTTCTTTTAATATTATATATGAAAAGATAATTACAAAAAATGGAGAAAGTTTATTAAGCATAGTTGCATCAGATAATATTAAGTTTTCTATGGCGTAGTAATTAAGTACTATACCTAAAGTTCCAAAAGTAGCTCTTAATATTAAAAGTAATAAGTTTTCTCTTTTAAAACTAAAACCTATCTTAGACTTTTTTATAATATAAAATGCAAAAAATAATGAAACTAAATTTCTAAAAAAACTTTTTTGCATAGAAGGTAAATCTCCAGCTAACTTTACAAAAAGACTCATAAAAGCAAATCCAATAGCCGATAAAATAATAAAAAATATTCCTTTGTTTTTATTTGTCATAATATGATCCTTTCTAATATTAAAATATATGTTTAATATTTATTTTTGTTTTGGATAAATTTATATATTATACTATTTTAAGTATAATCAAATACTAGCACTTTTTATTATATATGTCAATTTTATAAAAATAAAAAACTATAAGATTAACTCTTATAGTTTTTTATTTTTATAATAAGTTTTTTAACATATTCATTAAAAATATAAAAAATAATACATTGAAAAAGAAAATAAAGAACCCCAATCCAAAAGAAAAATTGTTCTGGAAACATAATTTTTATAAATAAAGCAATATCTTCAGAGCTGTCCCTTGTTTCAATTAAATAATAAAATACATAATTGCTTATAAGAGAAATAAAGTTAAATAATATAAGTAATTTAAAAAAGTTTTTCTTTAAAAATAGCTTACCTATTAAAAAGACAGGATATAATAGGGTAAAATAAATCCAATATTTGAAATAATCGTTTCTAAATATGAAGTCAAGTTTAATTTCAATATATGTAGTTGGTAAAAGATAATATAAAAATAATAACTTGTCTATAAGTTTCATAAATTAAAGTTCTCCTAAATAATCAAAGGTATAGCTACCATCGATTAAACCATTTGACCTCTTTTATTTTTATAATAAGTTTTTTAACATATTTATTAAAAAGATAAAAAATAATACATTGAAAAAGAAAATAAAGTATGCCAACTATAATAAATTTAGTTTCTGGATAGACAACGGCTATATATCTTCTAAAGTGTTCATAATTATCACTTGCTTCAATTAAGTAGTAAAATATACAATTGCTTATAAATGAAATAAAGTTAAATAATATAAGCAATTTAAGAAGATTTTTCTTTAAAAATAGCTTACCTATTAAAAAGATGGGATATAATAACATAAAATAAACCCAATATTTAGCATAATCCCTACTAAAAAATTCAAGCTTAGTTTGAAGATATATTGCTGGTAGAAGATAATATAAAAACAATAACTTATCTATAAATTTCATAAGTTTAAAGCTGTCCTAAATAATCAAAGGTATAGCTACCATCATTAAATCCTTCCATTAAACCATATGGTGAAATAAGATTACTAGTTGTTTGAAGGGCAGGAGGCATAACTTCTTTACCAACACCATAATAATAAGCTTGCCATACTAATTTAGAGCAATAAGTTTCGTGAGTAGTTGATAAATCAAAAGTTATTTTATAAGAAGCTCCTGAGTTTCTATAAGTTCTTTCAGCCCATTGTGCTGCCAATCTACCTATATTATCTCTAGATCTATAAACTTTTATCCAACTACCCCTATCAGAATAGTTGTCTTCAAACCATTCTGGACTTACAACTAAAGGTTTGTATCCAGGTCCTTGAATATGGAGTATTTCATAGGAATTTAAGGCTATGGCAGAGTGTCCAAAAAAACCAGAAGAATCGGTTGAATTAGTAATAAGTATATCGCCTCTATAAAGATAGTCGGTTGAAAATGGAACTTCATAAAATAGGTCAGAATTTTCAAGATAATTTTCTAACTCTTTGGACTCAACATATATTTCTTTTAAAGCTTCGTAACTTACGTCATCTCCAATATAGCCCTCTTGTTTTAAAGAGTTAAACTCTTCTAAAGTCATAAAACCAGTATCATCAGCTAATACATTAGTAAGTAGTGAAATACTAAAAATTACACTTAACAACAAACTAATAAATTTTTTAAACATAAAATCACTCTCCTTAAATAAAAAATAAATTATATACTAATAATAAACTATTATAAACAAAATGTAAATTATAAAAACAAACTAAAAATTAATGGTTATTTTTGTTAAATACTGCTAATAAATAAATTTTTTTGACACTTTATATCAATTAGTTTATTTTGGTACTTTGTATTAAAACAAACAAGCTATTTCTATTATTTTCAAAATAAAGTTATAGCTTAATTGAAATTAATAAAATAAAATGTCATATTAAAACATTATATATATTTAACATAATAAAATTAAAAAAATTAAATTAACCATTGTAAAAATTTTTAAATGTATTATAATTATTTTAGATAATATAATTTTTTAGATTTTTGGAGGCAAAATATGAGTTATAAAAATGAATTTATTAAATTTATGTGTGACGCTGGAGTATTAACTTTTGGTGACTTTGTTACTAAAAGTGGGAGAAACACACCATATTTTATTAATACAGGTAATTATAACACAGGAGAACAAATTAATAAATTAGGATATTTTTATGCAAAATGTATGGAAGAAAATAATATAAAAAGTAACGTATTATTTGGACCAGCTTATAAGGGAATACCTCTTTGTGTAACAGTAGCATCTGCTTTATATAAAGACTATAATAAAAATTTAAACTATTGTTTTAACAGAAAAGAAGCCAAAGACCACGGGGAAGGTGGAGTTATGGTTGGATATAAACTTAAAGATGGGGACACAGTAACTATTATAGAGGACGTTATCACTGCAGGTACTGCAATAAGAGAAAGTCTTCCTATATTAAAAAATTCTGCTAATGTAACCATAGATTCTGTTATAATATCCGTAGACAGAATGGAAAAGGGAAGTAATGAAAAATCAGCTATTCAAGAAGTATATGAAGAATTTGGCATAAAAGTATATCCAATAGTTACAATAATAGATATTATAGAGGCTATAAAAGCTGGCATAATAGAAGGTAAAGAATATTTAGACAAAATGATAGAATATAGAGAAAAGTATGGAATAAAATAACTTTGTAACCTAATTGTAATAAATATGTTATTAATTGGAAATGTTATTATTAATTATATATGTTATAATTTATGTATAACTTAAACTTTAAATGAAAGGAAATGAAAATATGCATAATAGATTAAAAAAATATTTTATATCTTTAACATTAATTTTTACTATGTTAATACCTAGTATTAATGTTTTTGGTGCAGATCCAGTTTATGTAAAATTAAATGGTGTATCTATTGTTTATGATGATGCACAACCACAAATTATGAATCAAAGAGCAATGGTTCCATTTAGAAAAACAGCAGAAACTTTAGGTGCTACTGTTGAATGGAACAAACAAACAGAAACAACTACTTTAAGAAAAGGCGATAGAGTAGTAGTACATACTATGCGTACTAACATTGTTACTGTTAATGGAAAGGCAACTACTTTTGATACACCATCAGCTGTTATTCAAGATAGGATGATGATGCCAGTTAGAATGCTTAGTGAAGCATTAGGAAATCCAGTAACATGGGATAATAGTACAAGAACAGTAAACATAGTAGCAGATGAACCAATAGTTATAAGTATTATACCAGATAAGACTACTGTTAATAGTGGTGAAAAAATCAATATTGCAGTAACAACTAGCTCTACAACAGATAGAATTAAAATTTTAGACGTAAATGAAAATAACAATATAATTACAGAGGCGAATACATATAGTACAAATGCAGATGGAACTAGATTATTTTCAGTTCCTTGGACACCTAATGTCACTAAAAGTACATTTAAAACTTTAAAAGCAGTACCAGGTAATTTAACAAGTTATAATGAAGATGCTAGTGCTTATAAAGTTTGTGCTATTAGTATAAATGGTGATATTAAGCCTAAAATTACTTCATTTACATCAGATAAAAGAGACGTAGGTAGAGGAGATAAAGTTAAGTTAACTATAGAAGCTAATGGTAATACAGATAGAATAAGAATAGATTCATCTAAAAAAGAAAAATTAGTAGAGATAACTAACTATAAATTAGCAGGTAGTAATAACTCTAATGTTAGAGTTTTTGAAACAGAAATAACTTTGGAAGATAGAGGCGATATAGAATTTAAAGCATATCCAGGTAATATTTCTAATGGTTATGAATCAACATATGAAACTTTAAAAATTACAGTTGGCGGAACAGGTAGTAGTAGTTCAAATTCTAAGCTTACAATAAATGATACTTTTGTATTAAATGATGAAGTATATGTAGATGAAACAGTAAAACTTGTTGTAAAAACATCAACAGATATTTATAAGGTAGAGATTTTAGATGAAAATGATAAAATAATAGATGATACAAGATTTCCATATATTAAAAATAGTTCAGAATATATTTGGGAAATGGATATTCCTGTTAAAGAAAGTGGTAGAAATAGATTTTATGTAGTTGCTTATGATTCTAATAATAGTAAAACAAAAGAAAGTATAAGCTTTAGTGCATCTACATATAGTAATAGTGATTTAGTAATAGTAAATACTGAACAAAGAGATATAGGAGCTATATCTGGAGATACTGTTAAATTTATTATTAGAACAACTGGTCAAGCAGAATATATTAAAATATTTGATGGTAGCTCAGAATTGACAAAAGTAACAAATTATTCAAATGATAGCTCTATTAGAGAATGGGAAGTAAAAGTTAAAGTTACATCATCTAATAAAAATAGTTTAAAAGTTGTTGCATATGATAAAAAAGATAATCAAACATCTACTAAATTAAATGTTTATTTAGATACTAAAGCTACAGGTAAAATTTATGACTATAATTTAAAAACTTCAGAAGTATATAAAAATGAATATATAAGAGTAGACGTATATACAAATAAAGCAATAACTAAAGTTTGGGTAGAAGATAGTAATGATGCAAGAGTTATATTAAAAACTTCTTATGATAGTGTAAGTGGTGATGAATATACATGGGAACTTAAATTCCCAGCTGAAGAAGTTGGTAGTAGTATTAGATATACTATATATGCAGAAGATGAAAATGGTAAACAATATGATGAAACATTTAGAGTTCGTGTAAATAAATAATAGATATTAAGAAATGATAATTCCTAATGTTATTAAAACAAAACTCGTTTATAGTGTTCATTTTGAAGAATAAAGTCATAATCAAATTATAATAAATAAGTTAATCCCACCTTAGATGGTGGGTTTAACTATATGGAGGGCATTATGGATAATAACTTAACTCTTATGACAGATCTTTATCAAATTACTATGATGCAAGGTTATTTTGAAGCTAATATGCACAATAAAAAAGCAGTTTTTGATATGTTTTATAGAAAAAATCCAAGTAATAATGGTTATGCAATAGCCTGTGGATTAGAACAAGTTGTAGAATATATTAAAAACATAAAATTTGATGAAGAAAGTATTGATTATTTAAGCAGTATTAATATATTTAAAGAAGAATTTTTAGAATATTTAAAAGATTTTAAATTTACTGGAGATATATATGCTATACTAGAAGGTACAGTAGTTTTTCCTGGTGAACCTTTAGTAAGGGTTAAATCATCTATTATAGAAGCACAATTTATAGAAACTACTATATTAAATATTATAAATCATCAAAGTCTTATAGCTACAAAAGCAGCAAGAGTAGCATGGGCAGCAGAAGGTGATGTTGTTATGGAATTTGGACTTAGACGAGCACAAGGTCCAGATGCCGGAATATATGGAGCTAGAGCAGCTGTAATAGGTGGTTGTTCATCTACAAGTAATGTATTAGCGGGTAAAATGTTTAACATACCTATATCAGGTACACATGCTCATAGTTGGATAATGAGTTTTAAAGACGAACTAACAGCATTTAGAACATATGCTAGTATTTTTCCAGAAAGATGTGTGTTATTAGTAGATACATTTGATACTCTAAAAAGTGGAGTACCCAATGCTATAAAAGTCTTTAAAGAAATGAAAGAAAAGGGTATAAAACTTAAAAATTATGGTATACGATTAGATAGTGGAGATTTAGCATATATATCTGATAAAGCTAGAACTATGCTTGATGAGGCAGGATTTAAAGATGCTTGTATAGCAGCATCTAGTGACTTAGATGAAAGTATTATATCTTCATTAAAACAACAAGGTACTAAAATAAATGTTTGGGGAGTTGGTACAAATCTTATAACATCTAGTGATTGTCCAGCTTTTGGAGGAGTTTATAAACTTTGTGCAGAAGAAGTAAATGGAGAAATAATACCTAAAATAAAACTATCAGAAAATCCAGATAAGGTTACTAATCCGGGTATTAAAAAAATATTTAGACTTTATGATAAATTTACTAACAAAATAAAAGCTGACCTTATTTGTCTTGAAGGTGAAACTATAAATGAAGATGAAGATTTGACTATATTTCATCCTATAAACACATGGAAAACAATGACATTAAAAGCTAATGAATATTATATAAAAGAGCTTTTACAACCAGTGTTTTTAAATGGAAAATGTGTCTTTGAAAAAAGAGAAACTATGGAGATAAAACAGTATTGTGAAAGTCAAAAAGAGGGTCTTTGGAATGAGCATAAAAGACTTATAAATCCACATATTTTACCAGTAGATTTATCTTTAGAGCTTTATAATCTTAAAAAAAATATGATTGATAATATAAGAAAAAATAATAAAAACTCCTTTTAATTAAAAGGAGTTTTTATTATGACTAAACTATGATTTTATTATTTAAAATAAAAAATATAAATTGAGTTTTGTTTTAATTTTTATTTAAGAAGAACAGTGATAGCTAATTTTAATAAATTGTATTAAAAATTTATTAAAAATAATTAAATGTATATAATAGAAAAATATGGTAATAATAAATATAAAATAAAATAAGGAGAAAAAATTATGAACATATTAAAAAAAGAAAAAAATATATTATTATTATCAATATTTATAGGTACATTTATTACTCTAGTCTTTACATTAGTTACAAAAAGCTATTCTTATAATATACAAAAAGGTATATCAGATGAAGTAATAAGGTTACACGTTTTGGCAAATAGCGATAAAGATTATGACCAACAGTTAAAAATAAAAGTAAAAGATGGAATAGTAAAAATGTTAGAAAATGAATTACATAATAGTATGACTAAAGATGAAACAAGAATAGTTTTATTAAAAAACTTAGATAAAATAGAAAAAAGAGCAGAAGAAATAATAAAAGAAAATGGGTATAATTATAATGTAAATGCAAAAATAAGCTTTGATGATTTTCCTACTAAAGAATATGCAGATGTAATATTACCAGCAGGTGAATATGAAGCTTTAAAGATAGAGATAGGTGAGGCCAAAGGTAAAAACTGGTGGTGTGTTATGTTTCCACCTTTGTGTTTTGTAGATGCTAGTGTAAAAGAAGTACCTAAAGAGGATAAAGAAATATTAAAAAGTGTATTGACAGATACAGAGTATGATATAGTAACTAAAGCTAAAAATGAAAATAATATACCTATAAAAATAAAATTTAAGATAGTAGAGTGGTGGCAACAATAAATTATCAGAAAAATGAAATATAAATTTATAAAAATTTCAAAAAATGTGATTTTATATAAAAATTAGTTATATATATGAATAATATATATATTGAAAAATCAAAAATATAGAAATTGATTGATTTTTTATTAAAAATATATTAAAATAATTTTTACAACATATTTATTAAAAATTGTATAGTTTATATAAATAAAATGTAGAAAGGATGAAGCCAATGAGTTTACCAAAAAAACAAGGACTTTATGACCCACAATTTGAACACGATAACTGCGGAATAGGTTTTATTGCTAATATAAAAGGCAAAAAAAGCCATAACATAATAACAGATGCTATACAAATATTAAAAAATCTCACCCATAGAGGTGGAGTTGGAAGTGAAGAAGATACTGGGGATGGAGCAGGTATATTAACTCAAATTCCACATAAATTTATGCAAAAAGTATGTAAAAGTGAAGAAATAAATTTACCAAATGAAAAAGAATATGGAGTTGGTATGTTTTTTTGTTCACATGACGAGAATATAAGAAATAGAACTATAAAAACTCTTGAAAATATAATAAAAGAAGAAAGTCAAGAAGTTTTAGGATTTAGAAATGTTCCTACTTTTAGTAAATGTATAGGTAAGTCGGCTAAAGATTCTATGCCTTATATTATGCAAGTTTTCATAAAAAAATCAGACAACATAAAATCAGAAGAAGATTTTGAAAGAAAGCTTTATATAATATCAAAAAGAGCAGAAAAAGAAATAAGATATCAAAGTGAAAATGACCCATATTTTTATTTTACTTCTTTATCTTGTAAAACTATTGTGTATAAAGGTATGCTTACACCAGAGCAAGTAGATACATTTTATATAGATTTATTAGATTTAGATTTTGAAAGTGCTTTAGCTTTAGTTCATTCTCGTTTTAGTACAAATACGTTTCCTAGTTGGGAAAGAGCGCACCCTAATAGATATCTTATACATAATGGAGAAATAAATACTATTAGAGGTAATGTAAATTGGATAAAAGCTCGTGAAAAAATGTTTGAAACAGATGTTTTTTCTAAGGAAGATTTAGATAAAATATTACCAGTTATAAATGAAGATGGCAGTGACTCTGCTATGCTTGACAATTATATACAAATGCTTACTCTTTGTGGATATGGACTGCCTAAAGCTATTATGATGGCTATACCAGAGCCTTGGGAAAATGACAAAGATATGGAGAAGGATAAAAGAGACTTTTATGCTTATAATAGTTTAATGGGAGAAGCGTGGGATGGGCCAGCTGCTGTTGGATTTACAGATGGAGATTTAATAGGTGCTACTCTTGATAGAAATGGACTAAGACCAGCTAGATATTATGTCACAAAAGATGATTATGTAATATTATCATCAGAAGTAGGAGTTTTACCTATAAAAGAAGAAAATGTTGTTAAAAAGGATAGACTTACTCCAGGGAAAATGCTCCTTATAGATACTAAAGAAGGAAAAATAATAGAGGATAGAGAAATTAAAGAAAAAATAGCTAAAGAAAATGCTTATGGAGATTGGCTTAAAAACAATTTAGTATTTTTAGATAATATAGAAAGTAACAATAATGAAGAAAAAGAAAGCTTATCTCTACTTACAAGACAAAAGGCTTTTGGTTATGTAAAAGAAGACATAGAACTTACTATAAAAGATATTATTGAAAAAGGCGAAGACCCAATAGGTGCTATGGGTAATGATGCTCCTCTTGCTGTATTTTCTAAACGTACTCAACTTTTATATAATTATTTTAAACAACTTTTTGCACAAGTGACAAATCCACCAATAGATGCTATTAGAGAACAAATTGTAACAAGTACAATATCATATCTTGGTGGTGAAGGCAACTTATTAAAGCCAAATAGTAAAAATTGTAGAAGAGTAAAATTAGACACACCTATACTTACAAATGACCAACTTAATAAAATAAAAAACCTTGACACTAAAGGATTTAAAGTAGCAACTATATCAATAGTTTATAATAAAAATGAAAAAACTATGGAAAAAGCTATTAATGATATATTTAGTCAAGTTGATGAACATATAAAAAATGGAGTTAGTATATTAATATTATCAGATAAAGGTGTAGACAAAGACAATATGCCAATACCTTTATTATTAATATCATCAGGTGTTCACCATTATTTAATAAGAACAGGTCATAGAACTAAAATGAGTATAGTATTACAATCAGCAGAACCTCGAGAAGTTCATCACTTTGCACTTTTAGTAGGATATGGAGCTAATGCTATAAACCCTTATTTAACTTTTGAAACAATAGAAGACATATTTGAAGATAGTGAAAAATCCATAAAAACGTATGTTAATGCAGTTACAAAAGGTATTATAAAAGTAATGTCTAAAATGGGTATATCTACATTACAAAGTTATCAAGGGGCACAAATATTTGAAGCGCTTGGTATATGTGAAAAAGTTGTAGATAAATTTTTTACAAATACTACTACTAGAATAGGTGGTATAGATTTAGAACATATAGAAAAAGAAGCCCAAATTAGACATGAAGAAGCCTTTTTAAATAATGAAGATTTAGAATATGGTGGAGAATACAAATGGCGTAAAGGTGGAGAATACCATATGTTTAATCCCCAAACTGTAACTTTGTTACAAAAGGCAGTTAGAGAGGGAGATTATAGCATATATAAAGAATATGCAAAACTTATGGATAGTCATAATGAAGGTTTATGTACTATTAGAAGTATGTTAGATATACGTTTTAATGATAAGCCTATTAATATAGACGAAGTAGAAAGTGTAGAAAGTATTGTAAAAAGATTTAAAACAGGTGCTATGAGTTATGGATCTTTAAGTCAAGAGGCACACGAATGTTTAGCAATAGCTATGAACAGATTAGGAGCAAAATCTAACAGTGGTGAAGGTGGAGAAATACCTGAAAGATTTATACCTATGGAAAATGGAGATTCTAAATGTTCTGCTATAAAACAAGTAGCATCAGGACGTTTTGGTGTTTCTATAAATTATTTACAAAATGCAGTAGAAATTCAAATAAAAATGGCTCAAGGAGCAAAACCAGGTGAAGGTGGACACTTACCAGGTAAAAAAGTATATCCGTGGATAGCAAAAGCTAGAAATTCTACACCAGGGGTTGGACTTATATCTCCACCACCACATCACGATATTTATTCTATAGAAGATTTAGCACAACTTATACACGATTTAAAAAATGCTAATAGAAATGCTAGAATAAGTGTAAAATTAGTTAGTGAGGCTGGTGTTGGTACTATTGCTGTTGGGGTTGCTAAAAGCCTTGCAGACGTTATTTTAATAAGTGGATATGATGGTGGAACAGGAGCTGCACCTCGAACAAGTATAAGACACGCAGGATTACCGTGGGAGCTTGGACTTAGTGAAACCCATCAAGCATTATTATTAAATAATCTTAGAAATAGAGTTGTATTAGAAGCAGATGGTAAAATGTTAACAGGAAGAGATGTTTTAATATCTTGTCTACTTGGGGCTGAAGAATTTGGCTTTTCCACTGCTCCATTAATAGCCATAGGTTGTGCTATGCTTAGAGTATGTCATATGGACACTTGTGCTGTAGGGGTTGCCACACAAAATCCAGAACTTAGAAAAAGATTTAAAGGTAAGCCAGAGCACGTTGAAAACTTTATGAAATTTATAGCTATGGATTTAAGAGAACAAATGGCTAATCTTGGATTTAGAACAATAGAAGAAATGGTTGGTCGTGTAGAAAAATTAGTGCCTAAAAAAGTTGATAATTATAAAGCTAAAACGGTAGATTTATCTAATATTTTGTATCAACCAAAAGGAAGTGTATCTGACAAAGAGAGATTTTTTAACACTCCACAAAATCATAATATAGAAAAATCTTTTGATTATAATACATTATTAAAACTTTGTGAGCCAGCTATATATGAAGGGAAGACAGTTAATGCTAAATTTAAAATAACAAATATTAATCGTGTTTGTGGTACTGTTTTATCTAGTCATATAGCTAAAATAAAAGGTGAAAAAGGCTTAGAAGAGGATACAATAAATCTTACCTTTGAAGGTTCAGCCGGTCAAAGCTTTGGTGCATTTTTATCTAGTGGTGTTACTATGAAAGTATTAGGAGATTGTAATGACTATGTAGGTAAAGGACTTAGTGGTGGTAAAATAATAGTTACATCTTCATCAAAAAGTACCATTGTACCAGAAGAAAATGTTATAATAGGTAATGTAGCCTTATTTGGTGCTATAAAAGGTGAGGCTTATATAAATGGTATAGCTGGAGAGCGTTTTTGTGTAAGAAATAGTGGTGCTACTGCCGTTGTAGAAGGTATAGGAGAGCACGGACTTGAATATATGACTGGTGGTAAAGTTTTAATAATTGGTAAAACAGGTAGAAACTTTGGTGCTGGTATGAGCGGTGGTATGGCTTATGTTTATAATGAAGATGGACAATTTTCAAATAAATGTAATATGGAGCTTATTATTTTAGAAGACCTTAATGATGAAGACAAACAAGACTTAAAACAAATGTTACAAAATCACTATAAATATACAAATAGTCAAAAAGCTAAAAAATTATTAGATAATATAGATTTAGAATTAAATAAATTTATAAAAGTTATACCAAAGGCATATAAAGAAATTATAGAACAAATAAAATTAGCTAAATCACAAGGTTTATCGGAAGATGAGGCTATGATGAAAGCCTTTTTGGATATTGTAAAATAATGTTGTTTTTAAAATGAATATATGTTAATATAAAATGTACTCATATTTTTATGAGTGCATTTTTTATAAAATAATTAATATAATGAGGGTTATTATGGAACTATCCTTTAGATTGAATAAAATAGCAGAGAAAGTTACACAAAATAGTATTGTAGCAGATATAGGTACAGACCATGCATATATACCTATATTTTTATACAAAAACAATAAAATAAAAAGTGGGGTAGCTTGTGATATAAGTAAAGGGTCTTTACAAAAAGCTAAAGACAATATTTTTAAACATAATTTGCAAGAAAATATACAAACAAGGCTTGGAAATGGACTTGAAAAAATAACTATACAGGATAACATAGATACCATTATTATAGCTGGTATGGGTGGTATGCTTATGATAGATATTTTAAAAAGGGGACATAATATAGTAGAAAGTGCAAAAGAGTTAGTTTTACAACCACAAAAAGATATTGACAAAGTAAGAGAATATTTACATAAAAATAACTTAAAAATAATAGACGACGAAATGTTAAAAGATGACGGTAAATATTATACAATAATTAAAGCTATAAAAGGTAGAGAACAAATTCCATATAAAAAAGAAGAATATATATTTGGAAGAATTGAGATAGAACAAAAAAGTAATATTTTAAAGGAATATATAATTAAACAAATGTATAAAATGGAAATAGTTTTAAAAAATATAGAAAAAACTAATATACAAAGCCGTATTTTAGAAATAGAAAATGAAATAAAAATGTATAAGGAGGTTTTAAAATGTCTGTAAAATGTAGTGATATTATAAATATTATGGAAGAATACGCAAATTCTAATTTAGCAGAAGACTGGGATAACGTTGGACTTATGGTAGGAGATGAAAACAAAACTATAAGTAAAATATTAGTAGCACTTGATATAGATGATAAAATAATAGATGAAGCTATAGAAAAAAATTGTGATATGATTATAACTCATCATCCATTTATCTTTAAAGGTATAAAGTCTATAAAAGCATCGGATAGAATAGGTAGAAGAATTATAAAACTTATAAAAAATAATATTTGCGTATTTTCAGCACATACAAACTTAGATATAGCTAAAAATGGAACAAATGATACTTTGGCCAATTTTTTAAATCTTGAAAAAATAAGTAACTTATTTGAAAAGGATAATAGTGTAGTAGGACTTGGGAGAGTAGGGGAACTTTTTGAAACTATGCCTTTTTCTAAGTTAATAAAAAATGTAAAAAAAGTATTAAATTTAGAAAATTTAGTAGTGTCTGGAAATTTGGATGCACCAGTCAAAAAAGTAGGTATATGCACAGGAGCAGGTGGAGAAGTAGACTTTATGTTACAAGCTATATCAAAAGGGTGTGATGTTTATATAACTGGAGATATAAAATATCATAATTCTCAAGTAGCAAATGATTTAGGCTTATGTCTTATTGATGCAACTCACTATGCTAGTGAAGCCATTATTATTCCAGTTATATGTGATTATATAAATAGTTGTTCAAGACGACTTAATATGAATATACAATGTATACCATCGACTATCAACGGGCAAACACTAAATATTGTATAAAAGGAGGGGTTTTATGAAAGATATAAATGTAAAAATTATATATAAAGGTAATGAAATTTTAAAAACCAATTTTAAAGAAGGTACTACTTTATATGATATAAAAGAACGATTAAAAGATAAGTTTGATTATCCTATATTTTTAGCTAAAATAAATAATGAAAATATAGAGCTTTTTAAAGAGATATATGAAGATTGTGAAATAGAATTTTTAGATATAACCAATAACCACGGGTATTTAGTGTATAAACGAAGTGTAGCTTTATTAATGATAAATGCTATAAGAAAGGTATTAGGTGAAGATACTAGAATATTTATAAAATATTCTATAAATCAAAATTGGTTTTGTGAAATAGAAAATATTGATATAACAGAAGAAATATTAAATAAAATATCAAATTATATGCTTAATACAACTGTAGAGAATAAAAAAATAACAAAAATGAATGTACCTACTAATGAATGTATAAAGCTTTTAAATAAATATAAAATGTACGATAGAGCCAATGGACTTAGCTTTGTAAGAAAATCATCTATAAATCTTTATAAATTAGAAGATACATATGATTATTTATATGGCCCTATGGCAATAGATACAAAAGATTTAGCAGGGTTTAAGCTCATAAAAAATGAAAATAATAGTTTTACATTAAACTTTCTAGACAGAAATAATCCTACTGAACTTAAAGAGTATAAAAATATTAAAAAACTTATAGATGTATTTGAAGAATCCTCTAATTGGTCTAAAATTATAGGAGTTGATTATGCCAGCTCTTTAAATAGTGCTATATGCGAAGAAAGAATAAAAGAAATAATTTTAATATCTGAAGCTTTACAAGAAAAGAAAATAGCAAATATAGCAGATATGATAACTAAAAATAATAAAAAAGTAGTATTAATAGCAGGGCCATCATCTTCTGGTAAGACTACTTTTGCTAATAGAATATGTGTACAGTTAAAAGTAAATGGAATAAAACCTTATGTTATATCATTAGATAACTATTATTTAGATAGGGGAAATGTACCTTTAGGGGAAGATGGAAAACCAGATTTTGAGTCTTTAGAATCTCTTGATGTTGAAAGAATAAATAAAGATATGGAAAGTCTTATAAAAGGCGAACCAACAGAAATACCTAAATTTAATTTTATTACAGGTAAAAGAGAAAAAGGCAAAGTAATAACTTTAAAAGAAAATGAAGTAATAATAATTGAGGGTATACACGGGCTTAATGAAAAAATAAGTCAAAATGTATATAAACAACATAAATTTAAAATTTTTATAAGTGCTTTAACTCAACTTAATATAGACAGTCATAATAGAATATCTACAACAGATGCAAGAATTTTTAGAAGACTTGTAAGAGACCATTATTTTAGAGGTTTTGGTGTAAGCAAAACTATACAAATATGGTCTGATGTAATGAAAGGTGAAGTAAAAAATATATTCCCATTTCAAGAAGACGCAGATATTATATTTAATTCTGCATTAATATACGAACTTGCTGTATTAAAACCTTTTGCAGAACCATTATTATATAGAGTGACAAAAGATGAAGAAGAATATAGTGAAGCTACAAGACTTATAAAATTTTTAGATAGCTTTTTGCCTATAAATTGTTTAGATGCTATACCACCTAATTCTATTATTAGAGAGTTTATTGGTGGAAGTTGTTTTGAACATTAAATAATACTAAAAGTCATATTGAATTCAATATGACTTTTAGTATTGCAATTAAGTTATTACTTTAATTATAAAAAAATAAAAATTATAAACTTACTTTTATTTTAATTTTTAATGAAGAATATATTAAAAAATTGATTTATATTTAATATTGTGTATAAAAACTTAATTTTAGTAAAATATATTAGTATTAAAAAATAATGAAAAATGATTAAATATATTAGAAAGGAATGATTAATATATTTTTTAAAAATAAGGTTATAATATTGGTTATATTAATTGTCAGTATAATATGTTTATTATATTTTATGAATTTTAAAGAAAAAGAAGACTATGATGGAATATTTGTTAAAGTAGGTGATAATGTTGGATATATATATAAAACCATTTAAAAAGGTATCTTTGTCAGAAGTAAAAACAGTTTATTTAAAAAATGTAAGTGAAGTTTATGCACCAAGTGAAATATTAAAAAGAGTTAAAAATATTAAAATAATGGATATTAAAGAAGATAAACAAAAAAATTATTTAATATCTATTATAGATATAATAAATGCAATAGATAAATGTATGCCAGGGCATACCATAAATAATGTAGGTGAGATGGATACAGTATTAGAATATTCTCCTAGAAAAGAAAAAAATAAATCTTTTATA
The DNA here is from genome assembly GCA_946495765.1 of uncultured Eubacteriaceae bacterium. GTDB lineage: Bacteria > Bacillota > Clostridia > Lachnospirales > CAG-274 > Tyzzerella. Next base: position 16,954 of record CAMMEG010000002.1, on the reverse strand, counting down.
AAAACATTAAAAGTAGTGGCTGTTACTATAATACTTTTAGCAGGTTCATCTACTGCCATTATGAGTTTTCATTCAGATGCACAAATGTCTAAGGTGTTTGAAAATTATTATTATATTTTTTTTAATGAACGAATAGAAAATCCGATGATTTTAGATATACCATACTCTATTGGATTAGCAGTAGGTATAATAGTATTTTTCAATCACTTTATAGGAAGGAAAATAACAACAGACCCTACACCAATAGAAGTTGAAATGTCTACTTATGAGTCTAATGTTACAGATAATATTATAGATACATTAAATGTAGAAAAAACAAAAGGTGGTAACAAAAAAGATGGAAACAATTAAGGTAATAATGGCAGTTATATTAGCTTTTTCATCGGGTATAATAATATCAGGTGCTGTTTTTGCATTTATAGCAATAATAGGTGTTGTACCAAGACTTGCTCAAAAAACAAGAACAGAGGATAAAATTAGATTTTATGAAGAAGCTATAATATGGGGAGGAATTATAGGCACAGCATCTATGATATATGATTTTTATATACCAATAGGTAAAATTTTTGCTATGTTATATGCTGGTTGTATAGGTATATTTTTTGGCTGTTTAGCAGTATCATTAGCAGAAATATTAAATGTTATACCTATACTTACAAGACGTGGAAGAATACAAACTGGACTTAAATATTTTATATTAGCAGTAGCTTTAGGTAAACTTATGGGAGCTATAATATATTCAAGAGTACCCGGTTTTTATTATATGTAGGAGGACATTATGGAAAATAATAAATCTAAAAAACAACAACAATTAGAACAAGAATATCAACAGAGAGTAAAAGAACTCTCTCCTAACAGTCATATAGTTAGGGACTGTCTTAGAGCATTTTTAGTAGGAGGTATTATTTGTTGTATAGGTCAACTTATAACAAATCTTTTAGCAAAATATGGATTATCACAAAATGAAACAGGTATGTATACATCTATGGTACTTATATTTTTAGCATCACTTTTAACTGGACTTGGAGTATATCAAAAAATAGGGAAATTTGCAGGAGCTGGTTCAATAGTTCCTATTACAGGATTTTCAAACTCAGTTACATCGCCAGCTTTAGAATTTAAAAAGGAAGGATTTATATTAGGTCTTGGAGCAAAAATATTTATAATAGCGGGACCAGTTATATTATATGGTACACTTGCTTCTGTATTAGTAGGAATTGTATATTACTTCATGAAGTAAATTTTTAATTATAAATAATAATTTTTTTAGTAATATATACTAAAAACCAGCTGTTTCTAATATTTTTCTAAAATAAAAATTAAAATAAAAAGCCGTTTATAATTTTTATTTTGAAAAATAAAGTCGCAGCTTAATTATAAATAATAATTTTTTTAGTACGTTCTACTAAAAACGGTTATTTCTAGTATTTTTCAGGGATAAAGAATAAAATAAAAGTAAGTTTATAATTTTCATTTTGAAAAATAAAATAATAACCTAATTATAAAAAATAAAGGTGGTATATATGGGAAAACATATTGGTAAACAATCGGCAATGTTTGATAAAGATATTTATATAATAAATACAGCATCTACTGTTGGTGCAAAAGAGGGACAAGGTCCTTTAAAAGATTATTTTGACGTAATTTTAGAAGATTCTCTTTTTGGAGAAGATAGTTGGGAAAAAGCAGAAAGTAAAATGGTAAATACCAATATGAAATTGGTAGTAAATAAAGCCAAATTACAGTTTTCAGATATAGACTATATATATGCGGGAGATTTATTAAATCAAAGTAGTGGTTCAAACTATGCTATAAGAGATTTAAATGTACCATTTTTTGGTATATTTGGAGCTTGTTCTACAATAGGTGAAGGTATGGCTTTAGGGGCTATTAATATAGAAAGTGGTGTAGGAAGAAAAGTACTTGTAGGAGCATCTAGCCATTTTTGTGCAGCAGAAAAACAATTTAGGTTTCCCTTAGGGCTAGGTACTCAACGACCTTTAACATCTACGTGGACAGTAACGGGAGCAGCAGCTTTAATTTTATCTGATGAGGGAAAAAGCATAAAAATAAAAGGTATAACAACTGGAAAAATAGTAGATTTAGGTATAAAAGATGCTAATAATATGGGGAGTGCTATGGCACCGGCTGCGGCTGATGTTATTATAAATAATTTAAAAGATTTTAATATTGAGCCAGATTATTATGATATGATTTTTACTGGAGATTTAGGATATGTAGGTAAAGAGCTTACAATAGAGTTAGTCAAAAAAGCAGGATATGATATATCTAAAAATTATACAGACTGTGGTATAGAAATATTTGACCAAAAAACACAAGATACACATAGTGGGGGTAGTGGTTGTGCTTGTGCTGGCACAACTTTTGCTGGTATGATATATGATAAGCTAAAAAAGGGTGAGTTAAACAGAATTTTGTTTATACCAACAGGAGCTTTAATGAGCCCAACTAGTATACAACAAGGAGAAAGTATAGCAGGTATTGCCCATGGTATAATTATAGAAAGATAATTTATAAGTCGATAGAAAAATTTATCTATCGGCTTTATTATTATATGAGCTAATTTATGATTTTTATTAAAAATAATATGAACAACTATATTTTATTATATATTAAAAATATTGCAATTTTGTCATAAAAATGTTATTATATATTGAATAATAATCAAAATATATAAAATGGAGGACGCTATGATTAGAACAAGATTTGCACCTAGTCCTACTGGGTATATGCATATAGGAAATCTTAGAACAGCTCTTTATGAATATTTAATAGCAAAAGCTAAAAATGGTAAATTTATACTTCGTATAGAAGATACAGATCAAGCTAGACTTGTAGATGGGTCAATAGATATTATATATAAAACTCTTAAAATGGCAGGTATTAAGTATGATGAAGGTCCAGACATAGGAGGAGAATATGGACCATATATTCAAAGCCAAAGAAAAAGTGACTATTTAGACTATGCTAAACAATTAGTGGAAAAAGGTGAAGCTTATTATTGCTTTTGTGATAAAGATAGACTTGAAAGCTTAAAAGATGGGGATAGTATATCTAAATATGACAGACATTGTGCGTCATTATCTAAACAAGAAGTAGAAGAAAAGTTAAAAAATAATACACCATTTGTTATTAGACAAAAAATAAAAGATGGCAGGACTACTTTTATAGATGAAGTATATGGTGAGATAACAGTAGAAAATGAAGAAATGGAAGACCAAATATTAATAAAATCTGATGGATTACCAACATATAACTTTGCTAATGTTATTGATGACCATTTAATGAATATAACTCATGTTGTTAGAGGGTCTGAATATTTATCTTCTACACCGAAGTATAATCTTTTATATGATGCTTTTGGTTGGGAAATACCTATTTATATTCACTTACCACCAGTTATGAAAAACCAAACAGAGAAGTTATCTAAAAGAAATGGAGATGCATCTTTTCAAGATTTAATAGATAAAGGATATTTACCAGAGGCAGTAGTTAATTATATAGCACTTTTAGGCTGGTCGCCATCTACTAATCAAGAAATATTTACATTAGATGAACTTATACAAAATTTTGACATAAAAGGTCTTAGCAAATCTCCAGCTATATTTGATATAGTAAAGCTTACGTGGCTTAATGGTGAATATATTAAAAAAATGGATTTTGACAAGTTTTTTGAAATGGCAGAGCCAGTTTTAAAAAGTGTTATAACAAAGCCTTATGACCTTAAAAAAGTAGCTCATCATATAAAAACTAGAATAGGCACTATAAATGAAATAGTAGATATGGTAGACTTTATAGAAAAACTTCCTGAATATAGCACAGAATTATACGTACACAAAAAAATGAAAACAGATGAGGCTATATCTTTAGAAGTGCTTAAAAATATATTAACTGTTTTTGAATCTTTAGAAAATTGGGATAATGATACTATATATAATGCAATGATAGATTTAGTATCTAAAATGGAGGTTAAAAATGGTATAGTTTTATGGCCAGTTAGAACAGCTTTATCTGGTAAACCATCTTCTCCTTGTGGAGCTAGTGAAATGGCAGAGATTTTTGGAAAAGAAGAAACATTAAATAGAATAAAAAAAGGTATAGAAAAACTTTCATAATTATGCCAAAATTAACAGAAGAATTTTTTACAAGAGATGCACTAACAGTAGGAAGAGAACTTGTTGGTAAATATCTTGTTAGAGAAATAGACAATGAAAAAATAATAGTACAAATAACAGAAACAGAAAGTTATTTAGGTGATATAGACAAGGCTTGTCACGCATATGGAGGCAAAATAACTGACAGAACGAAAACATTTTATATGGTTGGCTCTACGATTTATGTTTATTTAATATATGGTATGTATTATTGTCTTAACATAGTTACAGACACTATAAATAAACCTTCTGCTGTTTTAATAAGAGGAGCTAAACCAGTAGAAAATATAGAAAAATTAAGTATGTTAAGATATAATAAGCCTTATGATAAACTTAGTTTATATCAAAAAAAGAATTTTTTAAATGGCCCAGGAAAACTTTGTAAGGGGCTTAATATAGATAAAACTTTTAATGAAACTAGTATTTTAGATAATAATATATATATATTAGATAATAAAAATTTTGACAAAAGTCTTATAAAAACAGGTAAAAGAATAAATATAGATTATGCAGAAGAAGCTAAAGATTTTTTATGGAGATTTTATATATAGTGTGGAGTGAATTATTGTATGCAAAGTTTAAAAAATATTAAAAAATTAGGTATTATGGGAGGTACATTTAATCCTATACATTATGCACATCTTTTATCAAGTTCTTATGTTTTTGAAAAGTATAATCTTGATAAAGTAATATTTATACCAACAGGAGAACCACCTCATAAAAGAAATATAAATATAGCTAGTGGAGAACATAGATATAATATGGTAAACCTTGCTATAAAGGATAATCCTAACTTTTTAATATCTAATATAGAAATAAAACGAGATGATATAACATATACAATAGATACATTAAGACAGATAAAATCTATGTGTAATGAAAACACAGAGTTATACTTTATAACAGGTACAGACACAATAAATCAAGTTTATAACTGGAAAGAAACGGAAAATATTTTTAAATTGTGTAAATTTATTGTTACCACAAGACCTAATTATGTTTTAGATGATAATACTAAAAACTTAATAGACAAACATAAAAACAAAATATATTTTTGTGAAATACCAAAACTTGAAATATCCTCTACTAACATAAGAAAAAGAGTAGAACAAGAAAAAACAATTACTTATTTATTACCTAAAAATGTGGAAGAATATATTTATGAAAATAATTTGTATAAAACAGATTTTTTTAAAAAGTATGAAAAACAATTAAATATATTAAAACAAAATCTCACAGAAAAAAGATTTAATCACTCTATACAAGTGGCTAAAGAAGCTAAAAATTTAGCTATACAATATAATGTAGACAAAGAAAAAGCCTTTTTAGCAGGGCTTATACATGATTGTTGTAAATGTTTTTCACTGTCTAAAATATATGAAACTTGTGAAAAATATAAATTTGAATTAGATAATGTTTTACAAAAACAGCCATATCTTGCTCATAGTTTCTTAGGATATTATATAGCAAAAGATATTTATAGCATACAAGATGAAGATATATTAAATAGTATAAAATATCATACTACTGGTAGAGAGAATATGTCTAATCTTGAAAAGATAATTTATGTAGCTGATTATATAGAACCAACAAGACCATATTTTGATGGAATTTATGAGGCTAGAGAACTTGCATATAAAAATTTAGATAGGGCTATCCAGTATATATTAAAAAATACAATACAATTTAATACAGAAAAAGGAAGGATAATACATCCTTTAAGCATAGAGGCTTATGAATACTATAAAAAATAGGAGAGATAAAATGAATAAAGAACAAGTTTTTGAAGCAGTGAAAGTAGCATATAAAGCATTAGATGATAAAATGGGTATAGATATAAAAGTTATAGATATATCTAATTTATCTCCTATTGCAGATTATTTTGTTATAGCTAGTGCTAGTAACTCAAGTCAATTAAGAGCTATGGCAGATGCTGTAGAGGAAGAATTACACAAACAATGTAATATACAAAAAACTCATATAGAAGGATTTCAAACAAAAAGTTGGATTTTATTAGATTTTAATGACATAGTTGTACATTTATTTAACGAAGAAGACAGAGAATTTTATAATATAGAAAGAATTTGGGCAGATGCAGAAATTATAGATGAAAGTATATTAAAATAAAAGCTACATAAGGAGGTATCTTGTTGAGCAAAGCAAAATTTATTAAACAAGCAGCCATACTTGCAGTAGCTAGTCTTTTAGTTAGATTATTAGGGTTTTTATATAGATTACCTTTAACAGATATGCTTGGTGACGAGGGAAATGGTATATATAGTGCAGGTTTTTATTTATATAACTTTTTTCTTGTTATGAGTTCGGCAGGGTTGCCAGCTGCTATATCTAAAATAGTATCTGAAAAAGTAGCATTAAAAGAATATAGAAACGTTAAAAAAACATTTAAAATGTCACTTATTTTATCCTCAACAGTAGGTTTAATTTCTTCTATTATTATGTTTGTGTCAGCTAGATTTTTTTGTAATATAATTGGAAGCCCCAATAGCTATTATACTATACTTACACTTTCACCTACTGTATTTATAGTATCGGCTATGTCTGTTTTTAGAGGTTATTTTCAAGGACTTGGTACTACTGTACCAACTGCTATATCACAAGTTATTGAGCAAATTTTTAATGCAGTTTTTAGCATTTATTTAGCATATTTATTAGTAGGTATTAGTTTACCACTTGGAGCAGCAGGTGGGACTGCTGGAACAGGTATAGGAGCTTTAGCAGGACTTATATATATCTTAATAGTATTTTTAAATAAAAAAAGATATATAAATAGAAAGTTATCTACAAAAACACATAGATATAGAATAGAAACAAATAAAGAAATAGCTATAAAAATAGTAAAAACAGCAACTCCTATTATTGCTGGCACAGCTATTTTTAGTATGACAAATCTTATAGATATGCAAATGGTAAATAGTAGATTAGCTGCATCAAATGCTTTTAGTGAGAGTCAAATAACTGCTTTATATGGACAATTAACAGGTAAGTATGTAACACTTACTACACTTCCAGTTTCTATATCTACTGCTCTTGCAACAGCAGTTTTACCTAGTATAGCTAGTAGTATGGCACAAAAAGATATAAAAACAGTTAGAAGAAAAATAGATGTTAGTTTAAGACTTACAATGATAATATCTATACCAGCAGCAATAGGTATGGGAGTATTGGCAGATGAAATATTACTATTATTATTTCCTAACTATTCTGGTGGTGGTAATCTTTTAAAATGGGGAGCTATTAGTATAATATTTTTAGCACTTTGTCAAATTATAACAGGTATTTTACAAGGAATTGGAAAGATGAAAACTCCAGCTAAAAATGCTTTTATAGGAGCTATTATAAAAATACCTATAAATTATTTTTTAATAGTTATACCTAGTATAAATGTTATAGGTGCAGTAATTAGCACTACAGTATGTTATATAGTTGCATCAATACTTAATTTTATAACATTAAAAAAAGCTACAAAAATAATACCAGACTATAATGGAATATTGTTTAAACCTACAATAGCATCTATTGTAATGGGGGTAGTTTGTTATTTTTCTTATAAAGGTATATATTATATTAGTAAGAGTAATACTATTTCTACATTAATTAGTATATTTTTTGCTATGATTATTTATATTGTAAGTTTAGCTTTAATAGGAGGATTTAAAAGAGAAGATTTAACTCTTTTACCTATGGGAAGAAAAATAATAAATATATTAGACAAATATAGGTTAATAGACTAAAATTAATAGCTTAATTTTATTAATAAAATATCACATTTATATTTTTTATTTTTAAAATATAAATGTGATATTTTTTATTCATTTAGAATATACTTTTATAACTTATATATTTTACTATGTTTATAAGGAGAAAAAATTATGGACAAGAAGATAGAAAAATTATGTGAAAAGATAGGTTTAGGTATAGCTATAAGTATAATAATAATTATTATTTTATTTTTTAATATAAATGAAGTTGCTTTTGGAGAAATTATATTATATGATACTCTTCCTAATTATAGAATAAACGAAGAAGTTAAAGATATTTTTAATAAAGATGAAACTATAATAGTATCTAATATAGACAATTCTGAAGAAATAGGTGATATTGAACTTATAGGAATTGATGATATATCTTATGAGCATGAAAAGACAGATGAAGAAGTTAAGAAAAGTAATGAGGTATCAAATAGCAATATAGATATAAAAAAACTGGAAAATTTAGATTATTTAAGGCAAGAATTTTACATAATAGATGCTTCAACGGGTATGTCCAAAGACTATTTTGATATAAATAAATTTTTAAGTGCAGATTTGAAGATTGAAAAAAGCGAAGACGAACCTAAAGTGTTAATATTTCATACTCATCCACATGAAATGTTTAAAGACAGCAACACTAATGACATAAATGAAGGCATAGTTGGTGTTGGAACAAAGTTAGCCAATATATTAGAGCAAGAATATGGCATAAAAACACTACATATAACAGATTCATCTTTTGATATGGTAAATGGAAGTTTACAAAGAAATGGTGCCTATGAAAGAATGGAACCAACAATAAGAAAAGTTTTAGAAGAAAATCCATCAATAGAAATGGTTATAGATTTACATAGGGATGGAGTAAATGAAAATACACACCTTGTAGAGACTATAAATGGTAAACCTACTGCTAAGTTAATGTTTTTTAATGGTATATCAAGAATAATGGAAAACGGAAAACTAAATAATATATCAAATCTACCTAATCCATATGTAGAAACAAATCTTGCCCTTAGTTTTAATATGCAAAAAAGGGCAACAGAAAAATATCCGGGATTAACTAGAAAAATATATATAAAGCCATATAGATATAGTTTACATTTAAAGCCTAAAACTATGCTGATAGAGGCAGGAGCCCAGACAAATACAAAGCAGGAAATGTATAATGCTATGGAGATTTTAGCGGAACTTATAAATGATGTTGTTTTTTCTTAGAATATATAAAGGAGTATAATAATGATATATACAAGAAGAAAATATTATAATTATAATACAAAAGATAATACTTTAAAATATCTAATGATAACTATGTTTTTAGGAAGTATTTTAGGTGCGTTATTTTCAACTTTTATAGATAATAATAGTATACAAAAAATTGACATATTTTTAGATAGTTTTATAACACAAGAAAATGATATACAGTTTGATTTAATATATTTTTTAGAAGTTTTTTTTAAAGGATTAAAATATTTTTTAAGTATATGGTTTTTAGGATTTATACCTTTTGGTTATATATTTGTATATTTAATAGTTTTTTCAAAAGGATTTTTTATAAGTTTTACTACTACTATATTTTTTAGTAAATATTATTTTGAAGGATTACAATACATCTTTAATATTTATATTTTGGAAAATATAATAATTATAGCATTAAGATTTTATATATCATATAAAGCTATAAAATATTGTAAAAATAAGATGAAAAAAAGAAGTTTAAATATAAAATCTTATATTAAAACTCTTATTATATGTATAATTATAAATATAATATTGTTTTTTTTATTTAATTATATGTAAGTCATTTAATAAAGATTATAAGATTTTATAAGTTTATAGCTTATACAAGAAGATTTTAATATAAATTTTATTAAAAATATTTGAAAAATAAATGTAAATATGTTAAAATATATATTAATTGTATTAAACCTTTTATGGAGGTATTTTATGAAAAACAAGATTATTTTAAATATATTAATAGTTTATTTTTCTATACTTACTGTAGTTTTATTAGTACAAATCTCATCTAAAAAAACAAGTGCTATTGAGCCATTACCTAGTGAAATAACTTCAGAAGATAAGTTGAAAAATTCTGTTGTGTTAGCTATAAATAGCCCTGTTGCTATAATAAATGAAAAACAATTTTTAATAGATGAAAAAGATTCTACATTAGTTCCAATTATTGAAGAAGGTAAAGTTTATATACCAGTTAAACTTTTAAAAACAGCTTTTGGTGCTGATATTAATTTTTCAAAACAGACCAAAGAAACTATTATAAGATTATATAATAAAGCTATGATTTTTTCTAATAATGGGACAAGTATAAAACTTATAGATAATACTAGTGAAGAAACAGTAGATCTAGATGCTACATCTAAAATAATAAATGATAGATTTTATATACCACTTAGAAACTTTGCAGATATTTTTGAAAAAGAAGTATTTTATAACAATGATTTAATAATTATAAGTAATATAGAAAATTTATTTGACCCAATAGAAGAAATAAATACTTTACAAGAGCTAGAAAAGCAAGTTAAGCAATTACCTATTGTTGGGAATGAAGATAATTTAAAACATTTATTAAAGGAAATAACACAAAATGAAATTATAAAAACAGAATTGTTAAATATTGACAATTTAAATAAAATGTTAGAGCAAAATAAACCTGTTATTATAAAGAAAACAAATAATTTTAATATATATGCAACACAAGGATTTATAGAAGCTTATTTTGTAACAAAAAATAAGCAGGAAGTATTTAGTTTTAAAGTGGAAAAATCAAGTAATAATATTAAAGATATACAAATAACAGATGATAGATTTATTGTAACATATTTAGATAAAAATTTAAAGATTACTATTTATGATATATCCAATAAAGATCATATAAAAATTATAGAAACAATAGAAAGTAATGGAAGTTTTTATAAAAATATTATAGATGGAAATAATTTATATACTATATCTAAAATAGACATTTCTAAAGAAAAAGAAAAGCTACCTTATATTTTAGAATATATATATAAAGATAATTCTATGGTAGATATTAAAGAAAATGTTTTTTCACTTGAAAATATATTTTATTTTCCAGATATGAACGATAATATGTATACATTAGTTTCTTATGTTAATTTATATAAAATAGATGAGCCTTTATATAGTAGTGTATATTTAGGTATGGGTAATAATATTATGACAAATGAAGATATGATGTATGTTATTACAACAAACAATGATAATAATAACTTATACCAATTTAAATGTACTTTAGATGGTATAGAATATATTAAAAGGCAGTTTATTAAGGGTAATGTTAAAAGTTTTGAAATAGATAAAGAAAATAACTTTTTAAAAGTAAATTTAAATGATAATACTTTATATTTTGATAATGAATTAAATCAAAGGTAAGTGTTAAATTGTAAAGGAGTGTTTAGTATGTCACACAAAAATATTTTATTTAGTGGTATGCAACCATCAGGTAAGCCAACTTTAGGTAACTATTTAGGAGCTTTTAAAAATTGGGGAACTTTACAAGAGGAATATAATTGTATATATTGTATAGCAGATTTACATGCAATAACTGTTAGACAAGAACCAGCTATGCTTAGAAAATATATTAAAGAATTATTTGCATTATATTTAGCTGCAGGTCTTGATAATACTAAAAATATTATATATATCCAGTCTAATGTTTCAGCTCATGCAGAACTAGCGTGGATATTAAACTGTTATACTTATATGGGTGAATTGTCTAGAATGACACAATTTAAAGATAAATCAAAAAAACAAGGTAAAAATATACCAACAGGACTTTTTAATTATCCTGTTTTACAAGCAGCAGATATTTTATTGTATCAGACATCTGTTGTACCAGTTGGAGAAGACCAAAGACAACATTTAGAATTATCTAGAGACATTGCTATTAGATTTAATAATATATATGGTGATATATTTACTATTCCAGAAATATATACACCTAAAGCAGGAGCTAAGATAATGGGTCTACAAAACCCTACTAAAAAAATGAGTAAGTCGGATTCAGATAATGAAAATAATGTTATATATTTATTAGATGATTTAAAAGTTATATCAAATAAAATAAAAAGAAGTGTAACAGATTCTGATAATCAAATTATATATAGCGATGAAAAACCTGGTATTAAAAATTTACTTAATATATACTGTGCAATTACAAATAAAACTATTGGACAGGCTGAAAAGGATTTTTCAAACTTTGGGTATGGATCTTTTAAAGAAGCAGTAGCTGAAGTTGTCGTAGAAGAAATAAGACCTATACAAGAAAACTTTAAAAGAATACTATCAGACAAATTGTTTATAGAAGAAGCTATTAAAGACGGAGCTCAAAAAGCAGAATATATGGCTAATAAAACTTTAAAAAAAGTTAAAAAGAAAGTGGGGTTTATTTAGTATGCCAGAAATAGTTCAAAAAGTTAAAGGACATAGTAATTTTTATCCTAAGATTTTAAAAGGTGAAAATGAGGTAGATAAAGAATTTAAAGTAATAAATTATAATTTAATAAAACATGAGTAGAATGAGAAGATTTTCTACGGTATATATTAATTTCTTAGGATTGATAAAAGTTTCTACTCCATATAACAATGTATTTTTTCAACTAAACATAGTTTAGGAGCAGATTATTTAAAAATTTTTGAATTATTTTATGATAATTTATATTTTGAAAAGGAACATAAATTTAGTATGTTAGATGAACTTATATTTGAATATGGTAATATACAATTGAATATAAATTATTCTGATATGTTACCAATTCTTACATTTAAAAAAATATATAATATATATTAATAACTATGATAGTACATATATTATATATTTACATACATAATTTAAAGAAAGGGTATATCATGTGGACATTTAAAAGAAAAAAAGAAGAAAAAGGAGAAAGTATATTACATTTAAAACCGTCAACACCTATTGAGGTAAGTTTAATAGATGATAATAATTTGGTATTTTATAGTAAATTAGTTGAAGTTTTATCTGAAAAAGAAGTTATTATTATTCCTCCAAAGAATAATCGAGGAGAAATAGTAAAATTATCTAACAATAAACAGTATAAGATAAAATTTAAAACTGATAAAGGAATATTTGAAAATGTCATGAAAATAGTATCTTATGACATAAATAATGGTATTCCTATTGTTAAAATAAAGTTTATAGAGCCTACTATAAAAATACAAAGAAGAGAAGGATTTAGATTAAATATAGAAATAGAATTTGAATTTTATGTTATTAAAGATATGAATATAGAAAATTCAAAAGCAGATGGTATGTTATTATGTAAAGGAAAGACATTAGATATTAGTAATGGTGGATTAAAATTTATATCTAATAAAAATATACAATTAGGAGATAATATAAAAATTTTATTAAATATAGATGAAGTAATTGTAGAAACATTAGGTAATATAATTTATAAAGAAGAAATAAATAGTAAAGATAAGAATATGTTTTCATATAAATGTAGATTTGATAATATATCTCAAAAGTATAAAGAGCAAATATCTAAGTATATATTTGAGACTCAAAGGGAGTTATTTAAAAAGGGGAAAGCATTAAGGAATTAATATTATAATTAAATAATTAAATAAAGGATAGTTAAGGAATTATTTAGATGTAAAGGTGATAAAAAGATAATACTATGTTAATATAATTAAAACTATGAACTCCTATAGAAATAATATAAATCAATGATAAAAATTTACTATATTTTTATAATACTAGACTAGGATAATTTTTACTACATTAGCGACTATTTTTGATGGAAATATTATAAGACTACCTTATAACAAAGAATATACAATAATGTTTAAAATTAATAAAGATATATTTAAAAATACTATTAGAATAATATCATATGATTTTAATGACAATATACTTCTTATAAAAATAGAATAAGAGAATAAAAGGTTTTAAAAGAAGAGCTATTTTTAGATTAGAAATAGAATTTGACTTTGATGCTACTTAATATGAAAGTGAAGAAATTTTAATATTAATGTAAAAACTTGGATATTAGGAGTAGCGTTATTAAATTTTTAGTAATATAATAGTATATTAATAAATAATGAAAAATTATATATTATATTAATTAGGGAATATAATAATAAAGAAAAATTAAAACTAAAATAATAATTTAACTTGATGTTTAGATAGAATTACTTAAAAAACGTTACAATATTTAATAAATAATATTGACAATAAATATTATAGTGATATAATATATACATACTTTAAATTTGAGATAAGGACAGTAGTTTATTTTAATGTTTGCAGAGAGAGGTACCTTGGCTGTAAGTATCTTAACTAGAAATAAATGAAGACTACCTTTGAGTATTGGCTCTAATAAAGCACGGGTTGTTTCGTTAAAGACTATTAAAGATATAGTTTAGCTATAAATATGGGTGGAACCGCGTATTTTATGCCCCATTTTCCTTTATGGAAAATGGGTTTTTTATATTTGCACTATATAAAGTTAATATAAATTATAAAAAAGGTATATAATACTAATTAAAATAAAAAGGAGAAATGTGATTATGATAAATATAACATTAAAAGATGGAACATTGAAAAGTTATAAAAAGGGTATTACTATACTTGAAGTAGCAAAAGATATTAGTGAAGGTCTTGCAAGAAATACATTTGTAGGACTTGTAGATGGTGAAGTTTTAGACATAAGAACTCCAATAGAGAAAGATTGTTCTTTAAGTCTTTTAACTTTTGATACAGAAGAAGGTAAAAAAGCTTTTAGACATACAGGTTCACATATATTAGCACAAGCTGTTAAAAGATTATATCCTAATGCTAAACTTGCAATAGGACCAGCCACAGACGAAGGATTTTATTATGACTTTGATAGAGAGCCTTTTTCTGCGGAAGAACTTATAGAAATAGAAAAAGAAATGAAAAAGATAGTAAAAGAAGATTTAAAAATAGAAAGATTTGAACTATCTAGAGAAGAAGCCTTAAAATTAATGAAAGAAAATGATGAACCATATAAAATAGAGTTAATAAATGATTTGCCACAAGATGCAGTGATTAGTTTTTATAAACAAGGAGATTTTGTAGATCTTTGTGCAGGACCTCATCTTTTAAGTACAAAATATTTAAAAGCTATAAAAATTTTAAATGAAAGTGGGTCTTCTGGGGCATATTGGAAAGGTAGCGAAAAAAATAAAATGTTATCTAGAATATATGCAACAGCCTTTCCAAAAGCTAGCGAATTAGAGGCATATTTAGAACAAAAAGAAGAAGCTAAAAAAAGAGACCATAACCGTGTAGGTAGAGAGTTAGGGTTATTTACTACATCTGAAGACATAGGACAAGGATTACCACTTTTAATGCCTAAAGGAGCTAAAATAATTCAAACATTACAACGTTTTGTAGAAGATGAAGAAGAAAAAAGAGGTTATAAACTTACAAAAACACCTTTAATGGCTAAAAATGATTTATATAAAATATCTGGACATTGGCAACACTATAAAGATGGTATGTTTGTACTAGGCGATGAAGAAAAAGATGCAGAAGTATTTGCTCTAAGACCTATGACTTGTCCATTCCAATATACTGTATATAATGCAGAACAGCATAGTTATAGAGATTTACCTATTAGATATGCAGAAACATCTACATTATTTAGAAATGAATCTTCTGGAGAAATGCACGGACTTATAAGAGTTCGTCAGTTTACTATATCTGAAGGGCATATTGTTTGTACAAAAGAACAATTAGGTGAAGAATTTAAAAGTGCAGTGGACTTAATAAACTTTATGATGAGTACTTTTGGTATACAAGAAGATGTATCATATAGGTTTTCTAAATGGGATCCTAATAATAAAGATAAATATGAAGGTACTCCAGAACAATGGGAAGAAACTCAAAATGTTATGCGTGAGTTATTAAATGAAATAGGTCTTGAATTTATAGAAGCAGAAGGTGAAGCAGCTTTTTATGGTCCTAAATTAGATATACAGTTTAAAAATGTTCATGGTAAAGAAGATACTATTATAACAGTACAAATAGATTTTTTACAAGGTAAGTTATTTAATATGACTTATGTTGATAAAGATGGTAATAAGAAAAATCCAATTATTATTCATAGAACATCTATTGGTTGCTATGAAAGGACTTTGGCTATGCTTATTGAAAAATATGCAGGGAACTTCCCAACTTGGCTTGCTCCAGTTCAAGCAATTGTTTTACCTATATCTGAAAAATATCACGATTATGCTGAAAGCGTAGTTAAAAAACTTAAAAATAATTGTATAAGAACAGAGGTAGACTATAGAGCAGAAAAAATAGGTTATAAAATAAGAGAAGCAAGACTTCAAAGAATACCATTTTTACTTATTGTAGGTGAAAAAGAGGCTGAGATGGGTGAAGTATCTATAAAAAGCCGTGGTGAAGATTTAGGTTCTAAACCATTAGATATATTTTTACAAGAATTAAAACAAGAAATAGACAATAAAATTATAAAATAGTATCAAAAAAGGAGCTTTAAAATATACTATATTATAAAGTTCCGAAATAATGATTATAAAGATAAGATAAAAATTTAATATACTATAAATATAACAATTTATAATTATTATTTTGTTTATATAGATTTTTATAAAAATAGTTACTTATTTAAATAATTTTATAAGTAACTATTTTTTATAATTAAAAAGTTGTTTACCGTTTTTAGTGGCGCTTGAAATATTAAATAATAAAAAGAGATTTGTATATATTATTACTTTAAATATTTTAGGTTAAATGTTATATAAAATAAGTATATTTTTAATAAAAAAATATATAAAATATTAATTTTACATATAGATTTTTTTGATATAAAGTATCAAAAAAATTAGGTTTTTATAATTCTGCTACTCTTTCTACAGCCACAAATACTTTAGATATTTCATACCAGGAAGGAAAATCGACCATACCAGCCTGTGGCATGTTAACGATTTGTTGAAAAGTTAAAAAAGCAGTTC
>CAMMEG010000001.1 GCA_946495765.1 uncultured Eubacteriaceae bacterium | reverse complement strand
TAATGGAGGTTCATCTAGTGGTGGTGGAAGTTCATCATCTAATGGAAATAAATTTACTGGTAGTGGAGCTAATATAGGTAATACTTCTAATAATACAACAGAAAATAATTCTTCAAATAGTAACAATAATAACAACAATACAAGTGAAGTTATAGAAAATAAAACTCTTACACTAGCTTCTATTAAATTACCTAGTGTAACAGGCGAAGCTAAAGTATTTAGTGATGTTTCTGCTAACCATTGGGCTAAATCTTATATTGATAAATTATCTACTGCTGGTGTTATAAATGGTTCTAACGGTATGTTTAATCCTAATGGTCAAACTAAACGTGCTGATGCAACTATTATGCTTGTTAATCTTTTAGGTTTACAACCAGAGGCTAATAACGGATTTACAGATGTGAATTCTACTGCATACTATGCTCCTTATGTAGGTACTGCATCTACTTATGGTATTGTTAATGGTTCTAATGGTATGTTTAATCCAGAAGGTATCATCTCTAGACAAGATACTATGGTTATGATATCTCAAATATTAAAATCTTTAGACTTAAATGTTAATACAGATACAAGTGTATTAAACCAATTCAGCGATGTTAATAGCATTTCTAGTTATGCAACAGAAAGTGTTTCTATATTAGTTAACTCTGGTATCATCTCTGGTAATAATGGTAAATTAAACCCTACTTCTCCTGTTACTAGAGCTGAAATGGCTACTATTATGTCTAAATTATATGATGTTTTAGAAAGTGCAACTAAATAGTTTTAATTATACTATATATAGTATAATTAACTGATTAACTAGTTAATCAGTTTCAAAACTTTCAAAAAAGAGGCTTAAATAAGCCTCTTTTTTATTTTAATTAATTAAAACTTTTTGTTTCAGTACCTATAAGGTTTCCATTTACATATAGTTCATATTGAGTAGGTTTATATCCAGATACTGTTATAGATAAAGGGAAACTATTAGCACTATGATTGCTAGACCATATAGTTTTAGACTGTCCATCTAATATTTCAACAACTTTAACTTCTACATTGTCTGTTCCTTCTGGTAATGTAGGATTTATTATTAAATTTTCAGATTTTATAACTGGCTGTGTAGTAGTTGCTTCTGTTTGTTCAAATGGGGGTATAAGTTCTGTTATATCTTCAGTTGTATCCTCTACTATTGGTAATGTAGTGGTTTCTGTTGTTTCTATTGTTGTTTCTTTTTTACCGCTACTAATAACAATACTTATAGCTGTACCTTCAGCCACTTCATTTCCAAAGCTTATACTTTGATCTATAACTTTACCTTCTTCTACACTATCACTTTCAGATCTACTTACTCTCCCAACAGACAAACCTTCACTCTTTATAGTAGCTTTAGCACTTTCTTCATTAAGCCCAATTAAATTTGGAACTATAACTTGTTCTCCATCTTCTTTTCCTTTACTTATATATAGAGTTAATTTACCACCAGGCTTTAACTTTTTGCCACTTTCTGGACTTTGCCTTACAACTTTTCCTATTTCTATTTCATCATCATAAATATATTCTTCTTTAAGATTTATATCTAGATTTTCTACTTTTCTATAAACTTCAGATATATCAAGTCCAACAAAGTATTCTACTTCAAACTGTCCACTTCCCAAACTAAGTGTAACATTTATATTACTGCCTTTTTTTACTTTCTCACCAGCTTCTATGTCTTGTTCTATTATAGCTCCTTCTTTTATATTTTCATCATATTCTTCTTTTATATTTGTAATATATATTTCTTTATCTTTAGCTATTTTTACAGCTTCTTCCCATGTCTTACCTTTAAAATCTGGCACTTTAGAACTACCACCAGATAAAACCCAAACAATTAAAAATCCTGTTATTACACAAATAATTAAAAGAGATGTTATGACTGCCCATATAGTCACCTTGCGTTCTATAGACTTGTCATTTACTTTATTGTTAGGCGATATCATATAGTTATTTTTAGTTTGTGTCATATTTTTACTAACTACTTGTTTTTGATTAGTTTTATATTGATTATTATTTTTTTCTTTAGCTAAATATTCTCTATCTTCATATTTATCTTTTTCCTGTCCATTATTATTTTTAGTCATATTTTTTATTTGTTCCATTTCTTCTGGCTTTATAACAACAGTTGGACTATCTTCATCAATACTATTTTCTGTGACAAAATTCCCGCTTTCATCTGATAGAGCTTTTTTAAGGTCATTATTAAGCTCGCGTGATGATGAATATCTATTATCTGCATTTTTAGCTGTTGCTTTCAAAATAATTTTTTCTAAACTATTAGATACTTTAGGATTTATATTTCTAATGTTAGGTAAAGGTTCATTTATATGTTTCATGGCTAACTGTACAACTCCATCACCATCAAATGGCAACTTACCTGTTATCATTTCATACATTATTATACCAAGAGAATAAATATCGCTTTTAAAATCTACATATCCACCTCTAGCTTGTTCTGGAGAAAAATAATGTACACTTCCCATAGTATCTGTTGTTATAGTATTAGATGTTGTAGCTCTTGCTATACCAAAGTCAGTAACTTTAATACCACCTTCTTTTGTTACCAATATATTTTGTGGTTTTATATCTCTATGAACAATATTATTACTATGTGCTACTTCTAAAGCATTAGCTATCTGTATAGATATACCTAATACCTCTTCATTAGTAAAAGGAGCTTTTGTTTTTATAATATCTTTTAATGTATATCCATCTACATATTCCATAACAATATAATATACATTACCATCGTTTCCTACATCATATACATTAGCTATATTAATATGAGATATTCTAGCTGCAGCTCTAGCCTCTTTACTAAATTTTCCTATAAATTCTTCATCTATAAACTCTTCTTTTAATACTTTAAAACTAACTTTTCTATCTAATTTTAAGTCTTTGGCACAGTATACATTTGCCATACCTCCTACACCTATTAGCTCTATTATTTCATATCTATCACTAATAACTATCTTTGGCTCTAATTTCATATTATCACCTCTATTTCTGTATGACAATAACAGCTATATTATCTTTGCCACCATTGTCATTAGCACTTTGTATAAGACTTTCTACCTTTTCTTCTATAGATATATTACTATTAGATGCTATTTTAAATATTTCATCATCTGTTACCATATCACTTAGTCCATCTGAGCACATTATAAAAATATCATCTTTAAATACATCACAAAATAAAGCATCTGCCTTAACATTTTTTTCTGTGCCTAAAGCTCTTGTTAAAACATTAGAATCTTTAGAATTTTCAGCTTCTTCTCTAGATATTATTCCAGCTTTAAATAAATCCATAGCATAAGTATGGTCTGATGTCATTTGTGCTATTTTATTATTTCTTATACCATATAATCTACAATCTCCTACATGTGCTACAAATATTTTATTATTTTTTATGGTTGTTGCCAAAAGAGTAGTTCCCATATTTTCGTATTGTTTATTTGTTTTAGATAATTTAAAAACTTGTTCATTAGCATAAGCCAACGCTGAAACCAAAAGGTCTAATACTTCGTCATCTTCTGTTTCATAAATAAATTGTTCAAAAAAGTCTATTGCAGACTCACTAGCAATTTCACCTGCTTTGTGGCCACCTACACCATCTGCTACTATATATAAATTATCAAGGCTACCTATTGGTTCATTATTAATATAAACATAGTCCTGATTTATTTTTCTAATTTTACCAACATTAGTATTACCAACACCTATCATCTAAACACCCCATTTCTAATATTTATAGCTTTTTCTAAGTTGCCCACAAGCTGCATTTATATCACTACCTAGTTCTCTTCTTATAGTAGTTTCTATACCTGATTTTTTAAGTATAGTTGCAAAATTTTTAATTTGTTCTTTTGAACTTTTAATATAGTTTCGTTCTTTAACGTTATTTACTGGTATAAGATTTATATGAGCTAAACTACCTTTTAAAAGTTTTATTATTTCTTTTGCATCTTCTTCCCCATCATTTATACCTGCTATAAGTGCATATTCATAAGTAACTCTTCTTTTTGTTGTTTGTGCAAAATATTTACAAGCATCTACAATTTCTCTAACGGTATATTTTTTAGCAATAGGCATAATGTTTTTTCTCTTTTCATCTGTTGGTGCGTGCAAAGATAAAGCCAGATTTACTTGTAGCTTTTTATCAGCAAGTTCATATATTTTAGGTACTATACCACAAGTTGAAACTGTTATATGTCTTTGACCAATATTTAATCCATCTTTATGATTTATTATTTCTATAAATTTTAAAAAATTATCAAAATTATCAAATGGTTCTCCACTTCCCATAAGGACAATACTTCTAATTTTTTCTTTACTATCTTCTTGTATTTTATAAATTTGAGATACCATTTCTGCTGTTGTTAAATTTCTTTCAAGTCCATCTAATGTTGATGCACAAAATGTACATCCCATTCTACAACCTACTTGAGATGATATACAAACAGCATTTCCATAGCTATATTTCATTAACACACTTTCTATAATATGATTATTTTCTAACTTAAATAAATATTTGGTTGTTTTATCTACACTAGATATAAGTTTATCTACTATTTCTATATTTGTAATTTTAAATCTATTATTTAATTTTTCTCTAAAACCTTTAGATATATTTAACATTTCATCAAAAGAAGAAACATTTTTTTGATGTAACCAACTAAAAATTTGTTTGGCTCTAAATTTTGCTTCTCCCATATTTATAATATCTTGTTCTAATTCATCTAGTGTAAGATTTTTTATATCAATTTTTTCCATAAATTACCTTTCTAATTTATTCTTTTTAACTTAGCAATAAAAAATCCATCTGTATTAAACATATTAGGTAGAATAGTTATATACCCCTTTTCCATACCTTCTATTTTTACAGAATGGTTAAGCTCTATGTTACAAAGTTCAAACCCATAATTTTCACAAATCCATTTTACATTTTCAATATTTTCCTCTTTAAACAATGTGCAAGTACTATATAAAAGTATTCCACCTTTTTTAACATATTTACAAGAGGATTTTAATATTTCTCTTTGTATAGATACAAGTTCTTTTATATCATTTTCTGTTTTCGTATATTTTATATCTGGTTTTTTTCTAACTATACCAAAGCCAGAACATGGTGAATCTATTATAACTTTATCTGCTATTTCTTCATCTTCTTCATAAAACTTTGTGGCATCTTTAACCTCTAATTTTATATTTTTTATATTAAGCCTTTTTATCATATCTTTCATAAGTTCTATTTTATGATTATATATATCTCTTGAAAAAATTTGTCCTGTATTTTTCATAATGTATGAACAATAAAAAGATTTACCACCAGGAGCAGAACATACATCTATTATAATGTCATTTTCTTTAGGGCATAAAGCCTCTATGGCAATCATTGAGCTTTCGTCCATAATATGAAAAAGACCTTTTTTAAAAGCATTACTTTCTGCTATATTTTTAGTTTTTGTTATATATAGACTATTATTAGATATTTTACCATCTTCTACATTCATACCTTCTTTTATTAGCATATATTTAAGTTCATCTTTTGTTATTTTATTTGTATTTATACATATTGATACTTTAGGAGATAATATGTTAGCCTTACATATTTGTTTTGTTTTTTCATATCCTAACTGTTTTATCAATTTTTTAATAACCCATTGTTCATAAGAATATTTTATAGCTAAAAATTTCACAGGTTCTTTTTTTTCATCTGGTAACATTATATTATCTATATTTCTTACTATATTTCTTAATATAGCATTTACAAATCCACTAAGTCCATTAAACTTTTTCTTTTTAATAAAAGAAACTGCTTCATTACATATAGCAGAAGCTGGTATCTTTTCCATAAACTTTATTTGATAAACTGCTATTCTAAGGGTGTTTAATATAAGTGGTTTCATCTTATTTGTTTTTGTATTAGAAAAACTATTTATTATATAATCTATAAAAATAATATTTCTAAGTGTTCCATTTACAAGTTCTGTTATAAAAGCTCTATCATGGCTTTTTATATTTTTGTTATCATTAAAAACTTTTTTTAGTGTTAAATTATTATAAGATTGTTGTTCTAATATATCTATTAATGCATAAACTGCAACTTCTCTAGCATTCATATTTTCACCTAAAACTTTATTTTTTGTTATATTTATATAAAATATGACATTATAATTTTATATTAAAAAAGCATAATTTTCAAGCACTTAATTATGTATTTTTATAAATACTTGAAAATTAATACTAAACAAAATATAGTTATAAATCATAATTTTTAATACTATGTATTAAAAATGTCAATCCCTAATATTTTTCTGTAACAAAAATTAAAACAAAAATTCGTTTATAATTTTTGGCTTCAAAAATAAAGTGATAGCCTAATTATAAATCATAATTTTTAATTAATAAATTATTGAAATTTTTTCCAATACTCATCTATTTTATTTGAATCGACTGCATAATAATATTCATCTGCTATATCAAATATTTCACTTTCGTCATCTATTAAATAAAAGGTTTTACCTTTTTCCATTTTTATATTTTTCTTTTTTACTTTGTCATTATTAAGCCACTTTAAAAACTCTTGTTCCCATTTATTAGCGTATTCTTTTCCAAGTTCTTCATAACTTAATATTTCATCTTGTACTTCAAATATAAATTCTTCTATTTCAAGTTTTATCATAATAAGTTCTCCTTTTATAAATCTTAGATATAACTATGCCTATTATTATACCACAAATTCCACCTATAATATGAGTTATTTGTGATACATTATCATAATAAAATTTAATGCCATTATATATTTCTTTTCCAAAATACATTATTGCAATAAGAACCATAGTAAGAGGAATTTTACCATCTTCTACGTTAGTAAAAGAAGTTAAAATAATTAGCATAAAAGCAATACCACTAGCTCCTAAAAGTGCTTTATCAGATATAATTATTTGTACAACTCCTGTTATAAAAGCTGTTATAACGATTAAAATTAATAATATTTTAGAACCATACTTTTCTTCTAACATAGGTCCAACTATAAGTATTATTAAAAAATTATTAAAAAAATGTTGGAAGTTAGAATGCCCTAATATATGAGTAAAAACTCTTATATAAGATAATGGATTAGCAATACTTGAGCGATATACACTAAAAAACTTTCTTGTTGTATATCCATCTGTTATAGAACCTAGTACCAAAACTACTAAACATATTAAAGTAAAAGTTAATATAACTGGTGAATTATATTTTAATTTTTTTAAATATTCCATATATCCCCCTTAAACATATATATTAAATATTTTTTTCTACAAAATGTTGTGAATATTTGTTCCAATAACCTTTGTATATTCTTTCTTTTCGTCCATCTAAATTAAGCTGATACATTCTAAATGTAACTAATATATTTTTAGGCTGCCATTGTTCCTTATATGTATAACAATAAGTCATACCAATATTTTTCATTACATTACCACTTCTTTGATTATTAATATCATGTGTAGCTGTAATATAAGGTATACTATGTTTTTTAATGTGTTCTACAAATGCTTTTGTAGCTTCTGTCATAATTTGCTTATGCCAAAGTTCTTTTCTAAGTGCATATCCTAAATCGTAACTATCATCACTAGATAAATGTATATATCCTATTGGTATGTTATCCTCTTTTAAACATATAGCATATTTATAGGGATTGTTATTCTTATATTCATTTTCATATTTTTCATAAAAAAGATTTTCTGCTTCTTTTAAAGACTTTAATGGATACCAAGGTAAATATATATTAACCTCTTCATCTTTATATATATTAAATATTGCTTGTATATCGTTTTTAGTAAAGTGTCTTAAAATAAGACGATTTGTATATATTTTTTCTTTTATTTCCATATTATGCTCCTTAAAATATTAAATAATAAATTACCCATACAATGTATAGGTAATTTATATTAAAATTATTCATATCTAAGTGCTTCTATTGGGTCTAATTTTGCCGCCTTACCAGCTGGATAAACTCCAAATATAATCCCTACAACAGTTGAAATAAGCATTGCACCTATTGATACTGATATAGATAAAACTGGAGGCTTCATCTCCATACCAGTACTAACTGTAAAAAATGAATTAAGAAAATTACCTAAAACTATACTAACTGAATATCCTAATATTATACCAATAATACCACCTAAAGCACATATAAACATAGACTCTATTAAAAACTGTATTTTTATATTACTATTAGTAGCTCCTAATGACTTTCTTATGCCTATTTCTCTTGTTCTTTCAGTTACTGTCACAAGCATTATGTTCATAACACCTATACCACCTACTAAAAGAGATATACTTGCTACAAATCCTATAAATATAGTAAACATATTTATAACTTGCTCTATTTGTTTTACAGTTTCCATATTAGATATAGCCATATATTTATCATCAGTTGTATTATGATTGGCTGCTAATATTCTTACTATTTCATTTTTTGTTCTTGTCAAATTTTCAGTATTATTAAGCTCCACATAGATCATATCTACTTGTTTTGTATTATATATATCAAGTGCAGTATTAATAGGCATTGGTATAATAGTACCCATTAAAGCTTCATTTTCTGAGCTTGTTACACCTACTACTTGAAATTTATAGTCTTTATTGTTTATAAATAAATTTACTTCTTCTCCTAAAACGTCTTTTCTTCCAAATACTTTCATTGCCATATTTTCATCTATAAGGCATACTTTTGCTTTAGTAATATTTTCCTTTTCTGTAAAAACTCTACCATACTTTAATTTAAAAAAGTTTTTTTGCATATAAGAAAATTCTACTTCAGACCCAAACATACTAACTGTTTCTTCTTCTTCAGGATTTTTCAAAGTTATACTTCCTCTTAAATTAACATATCCAGAAACATATTTTATATTAGGATGACTTTTTAAATCTTCCGCGTCATCTATATAAATTTTATCCTTTGATGTAATTCCTGAACTCCAATTAGTTGCAATTTGTATAGCTTTAGAATTTAATATATCAAAAGCACTTTTTATAGTATTTTCAAAGCCTTTACCAAGAGCCGTTATTGTTATAACAGAAGAAACACCTATTATGATACCTATCATTGTAAGAAATGTTCTCATTTTATTAGAAAAAACACTAGATATAGCAGCTGATATATTTTCAAAAATATTCATATTATCACACTCCTTTTATTCATATCTAAGTGCTTCTATTGGGTCAAGCTTTGCGGCTTTTCCTGCTGGATAAACGCCAAATATAACACCTATCATACTAGATATTAAAACTGCACCTATAACAACGGGTATAGAAACCTCTGGTTTTAAAGTAGACCCCATAAAAGATATTACTTTGCCTGCTAAAAAGCTACCTATATATCCTAAAATTATACCTAATACACCACCAAGTAGTGCTACTGTTATAGCTTCTATTAAAAATTGCATTTTTATATTACTATTAGTAGCTCCTAAAGATTTTCTTATACCAATTTCTTTTGTTCTTTCTGTTACGGTTACAAGCATTATATTCATAACACCTATACCACCTACTAAAAGAGATATACTTGCTACAAGTCCTATAAATACGGTAAATATTTGTATAGTACCATTCATAGCATTAAGCATTTCAAAACTACCTGAAACTTGATATTTTTCTTCTTCATTATTATGATTGCTAGTTAATACTTTTAATATTTGTCTTTTAGTTTTGTCAAACATACTATTATCTATAACTTTTAAATTAATAGTTTCAAATGTTTGTTCTGCATTGCCTAAAAAATCCATAGATGTTTCTATAGGAAAATATATTGAAGGAGTATAAAAATCTGCTTGCTCTATTTCATAAACACCTACTACCTCTAACTCTATGCTTTTTATATCACCAAAAACAGTCTCTGCAGATATAGTCTCACCTATGACATCTTCTCTTCCAAATATTTCTTTAGCAAGGTTATTATCTATTACACATACTTTAGATTTACCTTGTCTATCTTTTTCATCTATAAATCTACCATATTTTATTTTTAAATTTTTTAAGCCTTTGGCATCTTCATTTGTTCCATTTAATACACAACTTTTTAGTTGGGATGGGTCTTTTAGCTCTACTGAAACATTAGAACTATAAGATGGTGAAACAAATTCTATATTTTCAAGATTTCTTAAAGAATCTAAATCTTTTAATGTAAATTTATCTTTATCTCTTATAGTTGCATTATATGATGTATAAACTTCTATAGCACCAGAATCTATACCTGAAAATGTTTCATTCATATCATTTTGAAAACCTTTACCTATAGCAGTTATAATTATAACAGCTGTTATTCCTATAATTATTCCAAGAGTTGTAAGAAAGGTTCTCATTTTACTAGAAAGAATATTAAATATAGCCGACTTAAAACTCTCTATAATATTCATTATTCCTCACCTACAATCTTTTGAGGTTGATTTAAGTAGTCCTCAAGAACAACTCCATCTTTAAAACGTATTATTCTTTTTGTATATTCAGCAACATCTGGCTCATGTGTTACCATAACTATTGTTACACCATTGTTATTTAATTTTTGAAAAATTTCTATAATTTCAAAAGTAGACTTAGAATCTAGATTACCTGTTGGTTCATCGGCTAATATTATAGCTGGGTCATTTACAAGACTTCTAGCTATGGCTACCCTTTGTCTTTGTCCACCAGACATTTCATTTGGTTTATGATGCTCTCTACCTAAAAGACCTACTATATCTAAGGAATGTAAAGCTTTTTTTCTTCTTTCTTCTCTACCAATACCTGCATATACCATAGGCAATTCTACATTTTGTAAAGCAGACAGCTTTGGTAAAAGATTAAAGGATTGAAAAACAAATCCTATTTTCTTATTTCTAACAAATGCTAACTTTTTTCCTGATATTTTGCTAACATCTTCTCCGTCTAATATGTACTGTCCTGATGATAAAGTATCTAAACATCCTAAAATATTCATCATTGTAGATTTACCACAACCAGAAGACCCCATTATAGATACAAACTCTCCTGGAGAAACACTAAAATTTATACCTTTTAAAGCCTCTACTTCTATTTTCCCATTTTTATATACCTTTTTAACATCTTTTATTTCTATTATACTCATATCTGTACCTCCCTACATACCAACATTACCACCTTGTTGGCTTGTTTCTTCTGATGGGTTAATTTTCATCCCCTCTTTCATATCTTCTGTAGGAGAAGATACTACTTTTTCACCTTGTGAAAGTCCTTCTACTGACGCCATAGAGTTTTTAATAGATTTTACTTTTATAGTTCTCTTTTCTAAAGTTCCATCTTCTTTAACAACAAATACATATTCTGAACTTACATCATCTTTTTTCTCTGACATATAAGACATTATAGGGATAACTAAAGCATTTTCATCTACTTTTGTTGTTATAGTTAAATCTGTTGTATACCCTGCCTTTAATGTTGTATTATTAGGCATAGATACCTCTACTTTTACTACACTTTTTTCACTACCACCTACATTTTTGGTTTCAGCTAAAGGGTATACTTTTGTTATTTTTCCTTCAAACTCTTCATCTGTTGTTTCACTTGTTATTAAAACTTTTTGCCCAACAGCTATTCCATCCATATCATATTCTGGTATATAAGATTCTATAACAAGGTCATTTAAGTTTCCTACTTCTGCTACTATTTTCCCCTCTGTTACTGCTTCTCCGTCTGATACATAAAGTTTAACTAAAGTACCTGTTATAGGTGATGTAGAAGCAACTTCAAAGTCATTTATATCTTCTGTAAGCTGGTTTACTCTAAGTTGGGCTTGTTGTACTATAACTTTTTGACTATCTATTTTATTTTTAATACTAGGATCTGATGATTTATTTTTTGCTATCTCATACTGTGACTTATTAGCATCTAATTGTTTTTTAGCTGCATCTAAGCTATTTTGAGCACTTATTTTTTGGTTTTGTAAATTTGTAAGTGCTGTTTCAAAATTATTAAATTCTGTTAAAGATATTGCTCCTTGAGAATATAATATATTTGCTCCGTCTAAGTCTGTTTGTGCTTTAGATATATCTTTCTCTAATTGTATAAGATTATTTTCTAGATCTAATATAGATTTTTCTGATTGACTAATTTGTGCCTCTAGTTGTTTTAATTGGCTTTCATCTGTTGGTAAATTAAGCCCTTCTAAAGCTAAATTAGCAGATTTTAAAGAAAGTTTAGCATCGTCTAATTGCCTTTGTAAAGTTTCTAGTGCTGATTTATCATATTGTATTATAATATCACCTTGACTTACTTGGTCACCTTCATTTATAGGCAAGTTATTTACTTTTCCATTATTTTTAGCATATACAGATATTTTGTCTCTAAAAGCAACTATACCATCTGCATCAACTGTTGTTACCATTTTTTGTGTTTCTACGTTACTTACTTGAACAATTGGTACTGTTTCTACATTTTTAGGCTTCATAGATGAGATAAAAACTCCTAATCCTACTACAACTATTACTAAAACACTAGCTATTATTGCTATTTTCTTTTTCATATTCCTATCCTCCTAAATAAGTTGTTTTATTATAATTAGGTTATGACTTTATTTTTTATAATAAAAATTATAGACATATCTTTGTTTTAACTTTTGTTATAAGAAATATTAGGAATAACCGTTTTTTAATATATAGTATTAAAAAACTATTTATTATAATACTAATAATAAAAAAAGTATTATTGATTATCAAAATTTATACCAAAATGCTTATATCCTATATTTGTTATTTCTCGTCCTCTAGGTGTTCTTTTTATAAATCCTAATTGAATAAGATATGGTTCATAAACTTCTTCTATTGTATCACTTTCTTCTCCAATAGATACTGCAAGATTGTCTACACCAACAGGACCTCCTGAAAACTTTTCTATAATAGTCTTTAATATTTTTTGGTCAATATTATCAAGTCCCAATTTATCTACTTCTAATAGATTTAATGTTTCATCGGCTACCTTTTTGTTTATTTTACCATCATATCTAACTTGAGCAAAATCTCTAACTCTTTTTAATAATCTATTAGCTATTCTTGGAGTACCTCTAGAACGTCTAGCTATCTCTAATGCACCTTCATCATCTATTTCTATGTCTAAAACACCAGCAGAGCGTTTAACAATATGTTTAAGTTCTTGTGCTTCATACATTTCTAAACGACTAATAACACCAAATCTATCTCTTAAGGGATTTGTCAAAAGTCCTATTCTAGTTGTTGCGCCTATAAGAGTAAACTTTGGTAAATCTACTCTTATACTTTTACTAGATGGCCCTTTACCTATCATTATATCAAGAGAAAAATCCTCCATAGCTGGATATAGTACTTCTTCTATTGTTCTATTAAGTCTGTGAATTTCATCTACAAATAAGATGTCACCTTCATTTAATGAATTTAATATAGCTGCCATATCTCCAGGGCGTTCTATTGCTGGTCCTGATGTTGTTTTTATATTTACACACATTTCGTTGGCTATAATATTAGATAACGTAGTTTTTCCAAGCCCAGGAGGTCCATATAAAAGAACATGGTCTAAAGGTTCATCTCTCATTTTTGCTGCTTCTATATAAACTTTTAAAGTTTCTTTAACCTTTTTTTGTCCT
This sequence comes from uncultured Eubacteriaceae bacterium, assembly GCA_946495765.1. Lineage (GTDB taxonomy): Bacteria > Bacillota > Clostridia > Lachnospirales > CAG-274 > Tyzzerella. The sequence continues at coordinate 65,214 of CAMMEG010000001.1, read as the reverse complement.
ATATATGTGTCTATTGTCTGAGGTCTTAGCTTTGTTTCTATATCTATATCTTCTTGTCTAAAATCTGATGTGATTATTCTATCTTTTATGTTAATCACCTCCTCTATTTAGATAATTTTTTAAGACATAAACTTATCATTTTATCTACAGATATATTTTTATCTTCAATAGAATTAATAGCCTTTACTATTTCTTGTCTTGTAAATCCAAGTGCTATTAAAGCCTCCAATGTTTCTTTAGTTGTGCCATCTTCTTCTATATCATTAATCACTTGTGGTTCTATATTTATAGCATTTAATATATCTACTTTATCTTTTAGCTCTAAAGCTATTCTTTGAGCTATTTTTTTACCAATTCCTTGCCCACTAGATAACGCCTTTATATCTGAGGTTATAATAGCTGTTATTATTTCTTGTGGTGTCATTATGTTTAAAAGTGCTATTGCTCCTTTTGGTCCTACTCCTGATACAGTAATAAGCCTTTCAAAAAGTTGTAGTTCATCCAGTGTTAAAAATCCAAAGAGAGAAATTTCCCCTTCTTTAACATTCATAAAAGTATATAACTTTACATTTTGTCTATTTTTATATAAATAAGAATATAGTTTTTCAGAAACATTTAGTTTATAGCCTATGCCATTATTTTCTATTATTATTAATCCTTCTTTTAATATTTCTATGTTGCCTTTTATAAAACTAATCATATTTACCTCTAAGCCTTAAATTGATTTTCATTAGTTATATATTTATATCCTATATTATTAAGCTTTTTTTGTATTTCTTGTTTATCCACATTATAACTTTCACAAAAATTATCTAAACTATCAAAGTCATCTCTAAGCTTTGTATTTATAAAACTTAATAACATATATGGGTCTTTTGGTATATTCATATTTATTATCTCTCCTTAAAAAGTTTATCTTTATATTATAACATATATATATTAAAATTTCTATATCTTATTTTTTATCTAAGCTATCAAAATTATTTCTAACTTTTATGTTTATAAAAATTATCAATATATACAGAACTTTTCATATTCATAAATAATTATATAATATTTTTAATACAATAAGATGATGGTTTATATTAATAAATTTTTAATAAAAATATTAATAAAATAAGTCTTGTTTTATTTTTATTTAACTTTTCAAACTATTTTATAAATAAAAAATATGAAACTTTATAGTACTATTTTTTTAATTATGATGGTATAATTACTATTTTTATATTTATTCTTACTACTCTTTAGCTAAAAAAATATTAAATACTCTTTAATAACTTTAAATATTTTAAAATCTCTTGCTATAATAATATCTTTTTCATTCATATTTTACGCTCTTGTAAATATTGTTTATATGTTTTAAAAATCTTCTTTTATAGGTAAGATAGAATATTCATTTTCTTTTATTTTTTCACCTAGTTTAAAGTTTACTTTTTCTTTAAATATAGGTCCATCATATACAAAGGTGTGATATTCACCATTTTCCCCACATATATCTGCACCTTCTTTTTCTATTTGTTTACATATTTCCTTTGTCATAGTCATACCTAAAAATCTATCATCTAATTTATTAGTATTTATAACTGTAAAAGTTGATGTAAATCCACTTTCTAAAAATTCATACACAAGTTTTTTTCTATCTTCTTTCCAAAGTGGAAAACAAGGGTCTATCCCTACATTTTCACATCTTTGGCTACACCATTTAAGATGCTCTTCTAAATCTATATCTCCAAATATACACACTTCTGCTCCTAGCTCTTTTGCCTTTGTAAGTCCCTTCTCAAAGTTTTTAGTATATTCTTCGCCACTTGTTTCTATAAGCCATATAGGAACATTTAAAGATTTAGACACACTATCTAAAACCCCTTTAGGTAAACCATGAAACCAGGATAAATTTCTATCTTTATTATAAGTTATTATAAAACATACAGGCTTAAGTCCTGTTTTTATAGCTCTATATATGGAAAGTATACTATCTTTTCCACCGCTATAAGATGCTACAAATTTTTTACCTTTTAATTCTTTTTTTATCATTTTATCACCTTTTTATAATATTTTTAAACATGTCTTCTATTGCAAATATTAATTTTTCATTTTGTTCTTTTTTATATATTCCTATTCTAAAATATTCATTTGTAAGATTAGTATAATTACCACAATTTCTTATACAAATATTATATTTTTCATATAAAATTTTATCAAACCCTTTATATCCTTTAAAAAATATATAATTTGCATTACTAGCTATTATTTTAAAATTTAATAGTTTAAGACTATTTTTTATTTTTTCCTTTTCTTCATATATATAATCTAAACTTTTTTTCAAATATATCTCACAGTCTTTAAGACAGTATATCCCCATTTCTTGAGCAAAAATAGAAACAGCCCAGTCTGCACCATAAAAATATAAATTGTCTATTGTTTTACTATTATACGTAATACAGTATCCTAATCTAAATCCTGCTAATGCAAATATTTTAGTAAATGCTTTTAAAATAATTAGATTATTATAACTTTCTATAAATTTTTTAGAAGAATATTCTTCATTATTTGTTATAAAATCCATAAAACATTCATCTATAAAAACATAGCCCTTACTAATTTTTAAAATTTTTTCTATTAAACTATTTTTTATTAATTGTCCTGTTGGATTGTTAGGATTACATAAAAATATAATATCAAATTGTTCTTTTTCTATAATATATAATATATCCTCTTTTAAATTAAAGTCATCTTTTTCTAATAAAATATGTTTATGTATTTTACAATCTACTGTTTTTAATGCTCTTTCATAATCTAAAAAAGTAGGTGCTAAAATTAAGGCTTTTTTAGGTTTTAAACATGATACTATTCTAAAAATTATATCTGATGCACCATTGCTACAAAATATGTAATCTTTATCCACCTTTTCATAATCACTAATAGCCTGCCTAAGTTTTGTCCACAGATTATCTGGATAAAAGGTACTTTTATCCATAGCATTTTTTAAAATGTCAATACTACCTTCTTTTAAGCCCAATGGATTTATATTAGCCGAAAAATCTATTATATTATTATTTTTAAATACTTCATTTCCTCCATGTTCATATTTATACATAATCTATCCTCTCATAGTAAAGTTTATAATTATTAAAATTAAAATACACTCCATTGTAGATATATACATAAGTTTATTAGCCAAAACTATATCTTGTACTTGTGGTTTTTTAATATTATCTCCTATAGTTTTCTTTTCTACAACCTTACCTTTATATGTACTAGCTCCACCTAATTGTATGCTTAAAGCTCCAGCACATACAGCCTCTGTGTGAGCAGAATTAGGACTTAAATGATTATATCTATCTCTAAAATAAATTTTACAAGCATTTTTAAAGTTAAGCCTAACTATAAAAGTAGATATTAACATTAACATAGCTGAAATTCTTGCTGGTATAAAATTAGCTATATCATCTAACCTTGCTGAAAATTTACCTAAATACATAAATTTTTCATTTTTGTATCCAACCATAGAATCTAGTGTGTTAATAGCCTTATATACCATTCCTAAAGGTACTCCTCCTAAAAATAAATATATTAAAGGAGCTATAACTCCATCTGATAAATTTTCTGATATAGTTTCTACTGTTGCTTTTATTATTTTTTCTTCTTCTAAGTTTTTAGTATCTCTACCAACGATATAAGATAAATATAACCTTGCATTTTCTATATCTTTATTTTTTAATTGATTATATATTTTCATACTTTCTATATAAAGACATTTAGGAGCAATTATAAAATAACACATTAAAACCTCAAAAATAAAACCTAAATAAAAGTTTATTTTATAAAATATATTAATAATAAATATAAATAATAAAAATATAAAAATAAGTATTATTATATTCATAACCATCCCATATATAAATTGTAATTTAGGCTTTTTTATTTTTAACTTATCATAAATTTTTATACCTGTATTATTTATATATCCTAAAAATCGTATAGGATGAAAGGGATTTTGAGGGTCTCCTAGAATACAATCTATTATAAATCCTAATATTATAGCCAAAAATGTCATTTTATTAATAATCATATTTTACCTCATAATAAAATATTTAAAAATTCATATAATTTTTTATCATTATAAAAAATATAGTCCGCACTATTTAAAATATTTTTAGATAAATTTCTACTGCCACCAAAACCTATACCAATTTTAGCAAGTTTTATCATCTCTACATCATTATCTCCATCACCAATGGCTACAAAGTCAAAATCAAAATTTTGGGCTATATCCTTTTTATTAATTATTTTATGTACTGTGTGAATTTTACCTTCTTTTACTGTACCTATACAAGAAAAATATCTTTGTTCCATATTAAGTCTTTTTAAAATAGGCTGTACTATTATATCTAAATTTCCAGTTACAATTATACATCTTTCTTTATTTTCTAAAATAAACTTTTCTATATATTCATTTAGTTTAATATTTTTCACTATTTTATGTATAGTTTTTATAGGTATATTTTTTAGCATATTAACTCTATTTTTAAAATTTTGCTCAAAATCTTCCTCTCCATTCATAGCTTTTTCTGTTAATATTTGCATTTTTTCATATAAACCTATTTCTTTAGCAACTATAGGTAAAATTTCTTCTTTAGTTATCGTAGAATCTAAATCAAAAACAAATTTATATTTATAATTTAACATAAAAATCCTTTCTATAAAATATACTATTTTTCTATACCAACTCTAGCCATAACACCTTTATTATAATAATGTTTTACTTCTTTCATTTCTGTAACTAAATCTGCCTTTTCTTTTACACTTTCTAATGCGTATCTCCCTGTCAATATAAGCTCTGAGCTATAAGGTTTAATATCCATTAAATTTAATATTTGTTTTTCTGTTAATATCTCCATATAAACTGCTACATTTATTTCATCAAATATATAAATATCATATTCATTTTGTTTTAAAATTTCTATTGCTCTATCATAACCATTATTACCACAAGATATATCATAATCTTTTAATGCACCTTTTTTAGCAAATCCTTTGCCTGTTCCATATTGTTCTACTGTTACATTAGGTAAAAATTGTCTTATAGCTTTTATCTCACTATATTCGTCATCTTTCATAAACTGACCTATATATATTTTTTTGCCTGCTCCACTTGCTCTTAATGTTAATCCTAGCATACAAGTAGTTTTACCTTTTCCATTTCCTGTATATATTTGTATATATCCTTTTTCCATAATACTCTCCTTAACTATAATAAAATCAATTTTTCTAAATATTTTATTAATAAAAATTAAAATAAAAATAACTTGATTAAAATAATTAAAGACAAGGAATATATTTATTCTATCCTTGTCTTTTATATCCCTATTAATTATCGTTACATTTTATGTTTATACCATTTTTCTTAAAAAATTTTAAAATAATATCCTCCCATATTTTTTCTTCTTTTCTATCCAATGAAAATACTTTTTGACTTGTACCTGTTGTACCAGTTATAACATTGTTTTGATATGTAACATTTAAAAACATAGCATTTGCATTTTCACATAGGTTATTAACACTGTAATCATCTAAAGAAAATACTATTTTAAAAAATTTAGGCTTTTTATCTCCCTTAATAAGACTTACAATATATGGTTTTAGCTCTTTCCATTTTACAAAATATCTATTTTCGTCTTCATCTAAATAATCTTTATTTATATTACATAAAATATCATATTTAACAATAGTCTCTAAAGATACATTTCTAACTTCTAATTTATCAAAACTTTCTTCTTTTAAAAGCTTTTGCATAAAAATTTTAACCTCATCTTCCTCAATAGAAAAAACTAACATACTATCACCTCAAAAAATGTTATATTAAAATAGTATATATAACAATAGTATATATACTATTTTAATATAAACATTATTTTTCTAATAATTTTATAGCTTTAAATGCTGCTAATTGTTCTGCATCTTTTTTGCTTTTACCTTGACCTATACCAAGTTCTTTATCATTGTGTGTTACTTTTACAGTAAATACTTTGTCATGTGCTGGTCCTTCTTCATTTATTATTGTGTATTTAATAGGTTCTGTACTATTTTTTTGTATAATCTCTTGTAAATATGTTTTACAATCATTCATCTCAAAAGTTTTTCTTTTTTCATTTATAATGTCTTCCATTTTTGTCAATATAAACTTTTCTACTTTTAATATATCTGACGAATCTATATATATAGCTCCTATTATTGCTTCAAAAGCATCTGCTAATATAGAATCTCTTTCTCTGCCACCAGTTAATTCTTCACCTTTACCTAATAAAATATTTTGACCTATATTAATTTCTCTTGCTTTTTTAGCTAAAGAAGTTTCACATACAATACTTGCTCTAAGTTTAGTTAACTCACCCTCTGATAATTCACTAAATTTTGTAAATATATGCTTACTTATAACAAGTTCTAAAACAGCATCACCTAAAAACTCAAGTCTTTCATTATTTTCTATATGTTCTTTTTTTTCATGGCTAAAAGATGTATGAGTTAAAGCTACTTTTAATAAATTTTTATTTAAGAAATTATATCCTATATCTAAATCCATTTATCCTCCTATTAATAAATCCTTCTTAAAAATAAATATATCTTTTATTATTTATATTTAACAAAAATTTATTCCTCATAATAGTATATAAATAAAATTATCATAAAATAAATTAAAGTGAGCCTAAACTATAAATTATAGGTATAGCTCACCATTTAATTTAATATAATATTTTCTATTTACTATCATAGATAATAAATATTAGCTATTACTTTTTACTAATTATATTAAATATAATTAGTAAAAATAAAGCTATAGCCTTAATTAATAAAATTATTTCGCAGCTTCTATATAATTTACTGCATCTCCAACTGTTTTAATTTTTTCTGCATCTTCATTTTGAAACTCAATACCAAAACTATCTTCTAAGTCAGATATAATTTGGAATAAGTCTAAAGAATCCGCACCTAAATCATCAGCAAAAGTAGTTTCTAAAGTAATTTCATCTTCAGATATACTCATTTGTTCTGCAATTATTTCTTTAACTTTTTCAAATACCATATTGAAGTACCTCCTTAAAATCTTTTTGACACATATAAATATACTAGATAAAGATAAATTTTACAAGTGTTTTTTTATTTTTTTATAAATTTTTATTCATTATCTTCTAAAATAGCACTTTCTATTTTTTCAACAATATCTGTATCTATAAATCTATAACATTGATTTATAGCACTTTTAATAGCTTTAGAATTTGAACTTCCGTGAGCTTTTACAACAAGAGATTTAAGCCCTAAAAATGGAGCTCCCCCAACTTCAGCATAATCAAATTTTTTCTTAATATTTTTAAATGCACCTTTAGATAAAATACCACCGATAGAATATAAAATGTTAGACTTTATTTCTTTTTTAACTATATTAGAAAATACCTTTACAATACCTTCAGATAATTTTAATATAACATTACCAACAAATCCATCACATACAATAACATCTGCTTGCCCTTCTGGTATTTCTCTTCCTTCTATGTTGCCAATAAAATTTATATTTTTTGTTTGTTCTAAAAGTTTATAGGCTTCTTTTGTAAAAGTATCTCCTTTTTCTTTTTCTTCTCCTACATTTACAACAGCTACTTTAGGGTTATTTACCTTCATTATATTTTCCATATATATTTTACCCATTTTAGCAAAGTTAGGTAAGTAAATTGGCTTACAATCCATATTAGCTCCAGAATCTATTAAAAAAGTATATCCATTATTAGCATTTGGTATTAACGTAGCAAGTGCTGGTCTTTCTATACCTTTTATACGTTTTATAATAATTGTAGCCCCTGTAAGTAGTGCTCCTGTACTTCCTGCTGATACAAATGCACTTGCTTTTCCTTCTTTTAAAAGTTTTAAACCTACTACAATAGAAGAATCTTTCTTTTCTCTAATAGCAGCTGTAGGGCTTTCTGTTGTTTTTATTATTTCCGTTGCATTTTGTATATTTATCTGTTCTTTATTATATTTATATTTACTAAGTTCATTATTAATAATATCTTCTTTACCTACTAATATAAGTTTTATTTTACTATTTTCATTAATAGCATCTATACTACCTTTTATTATTTCTTTTGGAGCATTATCTCCTCCCATAGCATCTATTGCTATTATATATTCTTTCATATTATCCACCCTAAATATCCTTTATAAAATTTATTTTCATTATTCAATAAAATTTCCTTATTAAATTATACATATTAAAGATTAAATTATCAAGTATTTATTATTTTGATTTAACTTTTAAATAATTTAATATATTAAATCAACTTTTTTGATATTCCATATGAAAATAAAAGCTCTTTCTATTATTATTAGATAACTTTGTAATTTTTTAATTACAATATAATTAAAACTAAAACCCATTTATAATTTTTATCTTGAATAATAAAGTCATAATTTAATTTAATTAAATAAAAAGCTATATAATATTTTTAATAATAAAAATATTATATAGCTAATAATTAACTATTATACTTCAATAATAGTTCTTTTATTGTAAGAACCACAAGATTTACATACTCTATGACGTAACATTAGTTCTCCACATTTATCACATTTAACTAATGTAGGAGTAGAGATTTTCCAACTTTGGGCTCTTCTTTTATCTCTTTTAGATTTAGACATTTTTCCTTTAGGACAAATAGACATTGTTATACCTCCTTATTTTCAAAAAGATGTAGAAATTTTTCAAACCTAGGGTCAATGTAGTCCCTATTGCAACCACAGTCGCTATCATTAAGGTTATGACCACATATATGACATAAACCTTTACAGTTCTCGGAACATAAAGCCTTCATAGGTAAATTAAGTAAAAGATTAGTTTTGATAGGTTCTTCTAATTTTATAATATTATCTTTACTAGAGAATATCCAAATTTCATCATTATCTGTAGAATCTTTAGAAAAAACTTCTAACATATCAAAATCTATTTCTTTTTCAAACTCTTTAAGACATGAATTACAATTAAAAGTCACTTTGGCTACAACATTACCATTAAATGTATATTTACCATAAGAGTTAGTAATAGTACCTTTACCTTGTATATATACATCTTTATTATATACTAAAGATTCTGGTAAAGTAATATTATCATCAAATTGAACTTCTTTGCTAAATCCATTGTTAAGGCTATCAACATTTATATTCATAAAAACACTCCTGTTCCATACGAACAATAAAACACAACCTATATTATAAAGCTTTAGTTGCTATTTGTCAAGAAGTTCTTTTGTATCTCTAGCAATGACAAGTTCTTCATTTGTAGGGATAACTAAAACTTTAATCTTTGAATTAGGTATAGAAATAACTAATTCTTCACCACGTTTAGAGTTTTTCTCTTCGTCAAGTTCTATACCAAGCCATGATAAATAGTTACATATTTCTTTTCTACTATCTTTACTGTTTTCACCAAGTCCAGCAGTAAATACAATTGCATCTACACCATTTAAAGTAGATGTATATTCACCAATATATTTAGCTACTTTATAATGGAATGTATCTAAAGCTATTTGAGCTCTTTTATTTCCCTCTTTAGCAGCATTTTCAATATCTCTAAAATCACTAGAAACACCAGATAAACCAAGAACACCAGATTTTTTGTTCATAAGTTCATCTACTTGTTTATTATCTAAACCTTCTTTTTGCATAATAAATGATACAACAGCTGGATCAATATCTCCACATCTAGTTCCCATTACAAGTCCTTCAAGTGGAGTAAATCCCATACTTGTATCCATACATTTTCCACCATTTATAGCAGCTACACTTCCACCATTACCTAAATGGCAAGTAATTATTTTAAGGTCTTTTATATCTTTACCTAATACATTAGCTGCTCTTTCAGAAACATATTTATGGCTTGTTCCATGAAAACCATATCTACGAATTTTATATTTTTCATATAATTCATAAGGTAGTCCATAAAGATATGCTTTTTCTGGCATAGTTTGATGGAAAGCTGTGTCAAAAACCGCAACTTGAGGTACACCTGGCATCAAACTTTCACAAGCTCTAATCCCCATAAGGTTAGCTGGATTGTGAAGTGGCGCTAAATCAATACAATCTTCAATAGCTTTTATAACTGGATCTGTAATAATAACAGATTTTGCAAAATGTTCCCCACCATGTACAACACGGTGACCAACTGCATTTATTTCTTTAATATCAGATATAACACCATGTTTAGTATCTAATAAAGCATCTATAACCATTTTTATAGCATCTTGATGATTTTTCATCTCTTGCTCTACTTCGTAAACTTCTTTACCTTTATGTTTAAGCCTTCCGTCAATACCAATTCTTTCACATAGACCAGAAGCTAAAGGTGTTTCATTAGTCATATTAATTAATTGATATTTTAAAGAAGAACTTCCACAATTTAATACTAAAACTTTCATTTTTATTCCTCCAAAATATTATTTATTACTTTGTTGTTGGGCTTGAACTGCTGTAAGTGCAACAACACCTACTATGTCTTTAGCACTACAACCTCTAGATAAATCATTTACAGGTTTTGCAAGCCCTTGTGTAATAGGACCATATGCATCTGCATTTGCAAATCTTTGTACTAATTTATATCCTATATTACCAGCATCTAAATCTGGAAATATAAGTACATTAGCAGTACCAGCTACTTTACTGTCTGGAGCTTTTGTTTTTGCAATTTCAGGTACAATGGCTGCATCTAATTGGAATTCTCCATCAATAATAAGTTCTGGATATTCAGCTTTAGTTAATTCTAATGCTTTTAAAACTTTATCTACATCTGGATGACTTGCACTTCCTTTTGTAGAATGTGATAATAATGCAACTCGTGGTTCTTTTTCTGTAAAGTTTCTAAAAGAGTCTGCTGAACTTTTAGCTATAGCACAAAGTTCTTCACTAGTAGGATTTTGACATAAGCCACAATCACCAAATACAAAAACACCATTTTCACCATATTTACAATTTGGTACTATCATTAAGAAAAATGCTGATACAGTTTTAACACCTGGAGCTGTTTTAATAATTTGTAGTGATGGTCTTAAAACATTTGCAGTTGAATTAATAGCTCCAGCTACCATGCCATCTGCTATATCACATTTTACTAATAATACACCAAAATAAAGTGGGTCATTTAATAAAATCTCTTTGGCTTTAGTCTCATCTACTCCTTTAGATTTTCTAAGTTCTACAAACTTATCTATTAATATGCCTATTTTTTCATAATTTTTAGGGTCAATAATAGTAGCTCCTGATATATCTAAGTTACCTGCTTTAGCCAAAATTTCTTCTTTATTGCCTACTAATATAACATTAGCTATTCCTTCTTTAATAATCTCTTGTGTTGCTTCTAGAGTTCTAATTTCTAAAGATTCTGGTAAAACAATAGTCTTTTTATTAGCTTTAGCAGTACTTTTAATCTCTTCTAAAAAACTCATATTAATCCTCCTTTTTAAAAAATATATACATCCTCGACTTATACAATATGATTTGATTCAAAATATATTATAATATTTTTTTCATATATATACAATATTAAATTCAATTAATTTTTTAAATATTATTCATTATAATATCTGGAATAGCTGATAGTGGAGCTTGTACCAAAACTCCGCCTATCTCACTTGCTACTTTTGGCATTCCATAAACTACACTTGTTTCTTTATCTTGTCCTATAGTAAATCCACCTTTTTTCTTAATACTTAATGTACCAAGTGCACCATCATTTCCCATACCTGTTAATATAACAGATACTACTTTAGGTGCAACATAATCTGCTATACTTTCAAATAATACATCTACTGATGGCATATGTCCATTGACTTTATTCTCCTGCTTACAAGATATATATAGTTTTCCATTTCTTTTTAATATTCTCATATGATAACCACCTGGTGCAATATACACTACTCCATATTTTAACATATCTCCATCTTCTGCTTCTTTAACATACATTTTACATAAGTCATTTAACCTATTAGCATACATTCTGGTAAACCCAGCTGGCATATGGATTACTATTAAAGTTGGAGGTATATTTTCATCCAAACTTGTGAGTATAGATTGTACTGCCTCTGTTCCACCTGTTGATGCACCTATAGATATTATTTTATCGTATGCTTTATCAACTTTTTGTTTTTTACTTCTAGAACTTATTATACTTGCTATTTCTATTGATTGATTTATTTTATTTATCAATGTTTTTATAAATACTTTATATTCTGTATTAGTTGGAGTTTCTTTAAGAATGACGTTTGCCATAGCTCCTTTTGTCATAGCAAAAAAATTTATGCTGCTATCTTCGCCAACACAAATCCAATTAAGATTTGTTTTATTAAAAAAATTAATTATTTCTTTGGCACGTTCTTTATTTTTAGTTGGAACTTGGGCAATATATATTTTATCTTTTTTATTGCTATATTTTTTTATTTCATTTAAATTATTTATACACTTTTTTATATGTACATTGTAAAATTCTAGACTTCTTTGGGTAACATTTAGAAACTGGGCTGATTCTGAAAATAAAATAATGTTAGTTTTTTTCAAAAATATCACCTCATTAAATATAAATAATCTTTTAAATAATTTATTAATTAAAATTAACTATTTTTATGATTTTATTAAAAATAGCTCAACTTAATTCTATTAATAAAGTTTTAAATATTATTAATTAAGCTCTGATATAGTATTTTTTAAACTACCTTATCAGAGCTAATATATTTTTAATTAGCAATATAAAAATTTATCAAGATCTAATAAAAGTTGCACTTCATCATTCATTTTACCAATGGCTTTTATAAACTTATTTTGATATTTTAATTTTGCATTAGGTGGAGAAGACATAAACTTTTTAGGAATATATAAAACTTCATTTACCGTATCTACAATAAGACCTATTTGATTATCCTCATACTCTATAACTATTATACAAGTAAACTCATCATATTCTCTTTCCTCTTTATTAAATCTTATTCTAACGTCTATAACTGGTATGATAGAGCCTCTAAGATTAATAATACCTTTTATTGCTTCTGGATTTTCTGGCATCCATGTTATAGCTGGAACAGATATTATTTCTATAACATGATTTATATCAATACCAAAAATTTCATCTTCTATAATAAATGTTAAATATTTGTTTTTAGTAGTATCATCTTCTACTACATTTTGATATACTTTATTCTCCATTTTTATAACCTCCTATATTAATTATCATAAAATCCTGCAACATCTACTATTAAAGAAATATCACCATTTCCAAGAAGAGTACAGCCACTTATCCCTTTTACTTTTTTAATATATTTAGGTATACTTTTTACAACCACTTGTTGTTCACCTATAAGTTCATCAACAAATAAACATACAGTTCTTCCTTCACTTTCTAACCTAATAACAACTCCTTCTTCAATATCTTTTATTTCTGTTGGTGCATTGAAAAAGTCATAAAGTCTAACTAAATTAAAAACATCCCCTCTTAATGTTATCATCTCATTACCATCTGGATCTAAAAATATATTTTCTTTTTTAACTTTAAATGTTTCTTGTATAGAAGCTATTGGTATAGTATATTTAGCACCACCCATACTTATAAGCATTCCTTCTATAATAGCAAGAGTTAAAGGTATTTTAAGTATAGTTGTTGTTCCATATCCTTGTTCACTTTCTACAACAATACTTCCACCTACTTCCTCTATATTGGCAGTAACAACATCCATACCAACACCACGCCCTGAATAGCTTGTAACAGCCTCTTTAGTAGATAATCCAGCGTGGAAAATAAGTTGACAAATTTCTCTATCTGTATACTCTTCTTCTGGTTTTTTAAGTATTCCTGCTGCTTTAGCTTTGGCCATAACTTTTTCTTTATTTATACCAGCTCCATCATCTTTAACACTTATAAGTATTTCTCCCCCAGAATTTCTAGCTTCAAGTTTAATAACGCCTTTTTCGTCTTTACCAGCCTTTAATCTATCTTCTGGTAATTCTACACCATGGTCTACTGAATTTCTTATAATATGCATAAGAGGATCTGATATATGTTCTATTATATTTTTATCTACTTCAGTATCTCTACCTTCAATAATAAGTTCAATATTTTTTCCAAGCGCTTTACACATATCTCTTACTATTCTTTGCATTTTAAAAAATGTAGCATCTAATGTTACCATACGCATACTCATAACACTGTCTTGTACATCTTTTATAATTTTTCTAAGTTGTCTAGCAGATTTATTAAAGTTTTCTAGTTCTAAACCATCAAGGTCTGGATTTTGTGTAGTCATAGCTTCAGATATAACAAGCTCACCCATAAGATTTAATAATTGATCTAACTTACCAATACTAACACTTATCATTTGTTGAGATGAACCTTGTTTTTTATTAGCTTCTTTAGCCTTGTCTATTTCTTTATTATTTTTAGGCTGTTCTTTAGGCACCTCTTTATTTTGTTCTACTTCTGTTTTTATTTCCTCTTTAGCTTCTACTTTTTCTTGTTTATCTTCTACTTTCTCTTCTACTTCTTCTACTTCTTCAAGGAATAATGTCTTTAAAAATACTGTTTGCATAAGCATTTCATGTACTTCTTCATAATCCTTATTTATAGAAAACGTTACTTTAAAACCTTTATCTCTAATAAGCTCAATAGAATCTTCTGAAATAATATCTTGTGGTTCATGTACAATATTATCGGCAATATCTTCCAAATTGTGTACAATAGTATATGAACGTATATTTTCCATTTCACAACCATCATCAAAATAAATAGTAGCTTTATATCTTTTAAGTACATATGGATTAAGTTCAAAACTTTTTAAATATATAGTTGAATTTATTGTTTCATGTATTTGTTCATAAGGTAAATGTGTAGATATAACAAACTTAAACCCCTCTTTTTTAATAATTTCTTCAGATTTTTCATCTGTAACCTCTTTAGGTATAGTATGGCTAATTTCCCCAAAATCTTTTAAATGATTTATAACATTAAATGCTCGTATATTTTCCATACCACTATCATCCTGAAAGTAAAGATGACACTCAAATTTATTTTTAAAATCTGTTGTATCCACATTCTTACTTTCGCTATTGTTTTCTATTTTTTCTTTAACATCACTTTCTTTATTATTTTTTATTTCTTGCGGTATATCTTCACCTTTTAATACACATAAAAATGATTTTATTCTTTTTATAACTTCAGTAGAATCCGTATCTGCTTCCTCACCATTTGCAATTTTAGCAAGTTCATTTTTTATAAAATCCATTCCTTCAAGAACTAAATCAGTAAGATTAGAATAATTAACACCCGAAGGATTTTCTTCTCTTAAAAAGAAAAATAAATCTTCTATTGCATGTGCTGTTTTAGAAATATTATCATAAAGCATCATAGCTGCAGAGCCTTTTACAGTATGCATTATCCTAAATATTTCATTAATATTATCCATAGAATATCCATCTTCACACTCTATTATTAATTGTTCTAATTGGTCTAAAAGCTGATTCATTTCAAATATAAACATATCTAACATAGATTCTCTAGAAAAATCCGCCACTTTATATCAATCCCTTCTATTTTATAAATTTATATTAATTATTATTTATTATAAAAACAATAGTTAGTATTTATATATTAATAACAAGTTATACCAATCCAAAAAACAAAACTATTATATCACTTTTTTCTATATACTGCTGGCATAACATACTCATAATCTGTTTGTATATTATTTAATGTTTCAGAATGTCCTATAAAAAGATATGCACCTTTTTCTGATGCATCATAAAACTTTTTTACAAGTTTTGTTCTTGTATCATCATCAAAATATATCATTACATTTCTACAAAATATAACCTGAAACTTTTTCTTAAAAGGAAATTTAGTTTCCATAAGGTTAAATTTTCTATATATTATCTTCTTTTTTATTTCATCTACTACTTGAACTTGATTTGTAGATATAGATTTAAAATAATTATTTTTCCAATCTTCACTTAAAGGCTTTATTTGGTCTTTTGTATAAACCCCTTTCATAGCTTTTGTTAATATTGCTGTTGATATATCTGTTGCTAAAAGCTCTGTATCCCAACTTCCTTTACCTTTAAAATACTCTGTTAATATAATCTCTAGTGTATAAGACTCTTCTCCTGAAGAACATCCAGCACACCACATTCTAACATCTTTATCTTTTGATGTTGATTCTATGTAAGGTAATACTGTTTCTTTTAGAAATTCAAAATGATCTATTTCTCTCATAAAAAATGTATGATTAGTAGTCATCTTATCTATAAATGTTATAGTTGCATTACCAGTTTTGTCTTTTAATAAATAATCATAATACTCGGTAAATGTTTTAAATCCATTTTTATCTAGTATATTTTTAAGTCTAGAGTATACTAATGACTTTTTATCACTAGCTAAATTAATACCATAGTTATCTTTTATATAATTACTAATAAGTGAAAATTCCTTATCAGTTATATCTTGCATTTAACATCACCCAATTCTCTTTTATTATAATCATTATATTAATTATACATAAAATTAATAAATATGTCGATAGTTATATTTAATATTTTAAACTTTTTTATTACAAATTTTTTATATATTTGATAAATTTTTACTATATGTAATTTTTATAATACACTATTTATAGTTTATTATTGTAATTTAGTATTTTATTTAATACCTATTATATTTTATTGAAAAAAGGTAAATTTTATTGTATAATTTATATAGACTTTTATAAACTAAGTATATTAAGGAGGTTATATTATGAATAATACACCGCATATCAATCAAACTTCTGAAATAGCAGAAACTATTCTTCTACCTGGTGATCCTTTGAGAGCAAAATTTATAGCTGAAAATTTTTTAGAAAATCCTGTACAATTTAATGCTGTTAGAGGTGCTTTAGGATATACTGGTACATATAATAATAAAAAAATATCTGTTATGGGTACTGGCATGGGCATGCCTAGCATAGGTATTTATTCTTATGAACTTATAAAAGTATTTGGAGTAAAAAATCTTATAAGAATAGGTTCTTGTGGGGCACTTAGTAAAGATTTAGCTGTTTATGATATAGTTTTTGGTATGTCAGCTTCTACAGATTCAAATTTTTCAAGTCAATATCAACTCCCAGGCACTTATGCACCTACCTGTAGCTATACTCTTTTAGAAAAAGCTAAAAATATAGCTGATTCTAAAGATATTCCTGTCCATATAGGTAATATCCTTTCTAGTGATATTTTCTATTCGGAGTTTAAAGATGCCCATCAACTATGGGCTAAAATGGGAGTATTAGCAGTTGAGATGGAGGCTGCTGCTCTATATATGAATGCAGCAAGGCTTAATGCAAATGCTCTTTGTATATTAACCGTTAGTGACCATATAATGACTGGTGAAGAAATCTCTGCTGAAAAACGTGAAAAAACATTCACTAAAATGATGGAAATAGCTTTATCTATGGCTTAAACTTTAATAAATAATTTATATAGTATCATAATAAAAGCAGGTTTAAAACCTGCTTTTATTATGATACTATTGTGTAGTAGTTTCTGTTGTTTCTTCTATAGCTATATCTGTTGTAATTAAATCTTCAAATTTTCCATAACTACTTAAATCTTCACTTGGTATACTAACAAATGTTTTATCTATATCTTTATATTTAGTATCTATTGATACATTACCTTTAATGTTAATTCCTTCAGCAGTTAAATCCATATCAAAATTTATACTGTAGCTTATAGGTTTATTCTTATTATCTACAACCATTGTAGTTTTTGTATTTGTTATTTTAAGATTATTTAAAACTTGTAAATCTTGTTCACCTAAATATAAGCTTTCTATAATTTGACTAGCCATATCAATAGATTTATTAAAATCTATGTCAAATGAATATTCTTTATTTCCATTGTCTAAATTTTTAACACTACCGCTTAAAATTAATTCTTCACTAATAAAATTATTAACATTTAATCCATTAGATAATTTTATAGCTTCTTCTAAGTCTAATGGCATTTTATATTTAAGACCACTTTGGTTTACATATAATTCACCATCTTTATAAAAACCTTTTTGTTCAATAACTTCTTGTTGACCTAAAAGTTCCATTGTATTTTTTTGTTCAAAATACATACTAACTTTATCTGAAATATCTACTTTAGTAGTCCCTACTAAATTCATTTTCATATTTATACTATCAGTACCATCTGACATATTAAAGTTAATGTTTGCATTAGTATCTACTGTAGAGTTTTTAATATTTTGATTAGTTTCATATAATTTTTTGTATTCTTCTAATGCTTGACTTTTATCTAATACTGTTGTAGTTGTTGTTTGTGTTTCATTATTAATGTTTATTGTATCACTTTTTATATATACTTCTTTTGAATCTGAAACATATTCTACTTCATACCCAAGACTTTCAGATACAAAACGAAGAGGCAAATAAGTTCTATTATTTATAACTATTGTACCTACTTTATCATTTTCTTTATCAATAGCTAAAATACTTCCATTTACAACTGCTTTATTTTGATTTACTGGTAATTGAATTTTACCATTATCTAATACTACAATTTTTTCTTTTTCAACATATTCTACTTCTAATCCTAATGCTTCACCTAGTTCTCTAACTGGTAAAAATAATCTATCTTGATATACTATACTGCCATCTTTAATTTCTATTTGTTTGTCATTTATAAATAACTTTTGTGAATTATCTGTTGAAGCATCTTGTGGACTTGTTATAGTATTCTTTTTAGCATTCTTAATTTCCATCGACTGAGCAATTTCAATTGTTTTTGTATCATCTGCAAAAACACTCGTATTACAAGTAAAAATAGTTGTAGCTGATAATATTATTGCAATAAACTTTTTCATAATTAGACTTCTCCCCTTTTATTTAATTTATAAATTTTTAATTAATTATAATATATATCTAGTATAAAGTCAATAAATTTAACATATTAATACAATTTTTGTACATAATATATATTACTATATTTAAAATTTATTGAATAAAAAAACTCTCAAGTTTTTATTCCTTTACTTTCAATATATTTTTTGGTAAAATTTTTAAAAAGAGTTTAGTATAATGAGAAATATATATTTTATATTATATTTTTAAGGAGATTTATATGTTAAATAATACAAGCTTTGATATGTTAGCAAACAACTATGATAAAGATGTTGGTTTGTCTTATGAAAATAATGTTTATCCTTTTTTCGGGTATAAAAATTTGTTAAATACAATTTATAATAATATACATATAAAAGATACTGGCAAAATATTAGACATTGGCTTTGGTACTGCTACTCTTACTAAAAAATTATATGGTGATAATTATGATATTTTTGGAGTAAACTTTTTTAGAGAAATGATTAATATAGCAAAAGAAAAAATGCCTAATGCAAATCTTTTTTGTTACAATTTTTCTAATGGACTGCCAAAAAATCTAAAAGATGAAAAATTTGATTTTATTATAAGCACTTATGCTATACATCATTTAACTAATATTCAAAAAATAGAATTTTTTAAATTATTATATACAATGTTAAATAATAATGGTAAAATATTCATAGGAGATGTAGCTTTCTATACTAAAAAAGAGCTTAATAAATGTAAACAAGATAACATAGATTGTTGGGATAATAATGAAATATATATTACATTTGATTTTTTAAAACGAAATTTAAAAGATTTTAATATGTATTTTAAACCTATTTCCTTTTGTAGTGGTATTGTTTGCATAGAAAAATAATTGGAGATTTTTATGGCTAAAAATAATATTATAATTGCTTTTTCATCTGATAAAATATGTAATAACATTAGCTCTATTTTAAATAAAAATGGTATAAACTATGATTATATATGTAAAACAG
This sequence comes from uncultured Eubacteriaceae bacterium, assembly GCA_946495765.1. Taxonomy (GTDB): domain Bacteria; phylum Bacillota; class Clostridia; order Lachnospirales; family CAG-274; genus Tyzzerella. Next base: position 45,290 of record CAMMEG010000001.1, on the reverse strand, counting down.
GTGCTAATATTAGAAAATGCTGTTCTTATTGTGAAAATGGTATTATTATATGTGGTGTTACATTTATAGATGAACCTATATATAATATAATAGAAGACTTTTATCAAAATTTCATATTTATTTTATTAGGTAGTACAGATAAATTAAACATGTACAACGATGAAAAAACATACAAGTTATCTACTCCTATTAGACAAGAAGATATTATTAATGCTATAGACATTGCTAGATATAAAAATAATGAAAATATTAAAAAAAATAAAATCAAACTTATAGAAGAGGCTAAAAATCTTCTAATATTATATAAAAATTTTACTGAACCTTTGGCTCATAAATATATTCAAAAAAAGAGTATGGAAACTGGTAAAAAAAACATAGATATAGCGAAACTTATTATAGACAAATATAAAAAATAGTATCTATATAGATACTATTTTTTATATTTGTCTATTGTGTAATAACTCTTTTTGCACCATAATAAGTTTTTAATGCATAATCACTATTTAAACTAGATATTATAACTCCCTGATTTTTACTATCTGTACAATGTATATATTGATTATTTCCTATATATATACCAACATGAGATATTTGTGTATTACCACCTGTATTAAAAAATACTAAATCTCCTGGTAAAAGATTTGTTTTTTGGACTGGAGTACCATTTAAATACTGGTCTTTAGATACACGATTAATATTTATACCAAATTGTTTAAATACTGCATATGTAAAACCTGAACAGTCTGTCCCAACATTAAGATTAGTGCTACCATATATATATGGTTTACCTAAATGTGATTTAGCAAAATTTATAATATTATCCGCCGTTGCTTGTGAACTAGTTGTAGTTATTTCTTTTTTGTCAGTAATATATCCAAATCCAGCACTTATATAACCTGATTTACCATTATATTTAACTTTTAACCAACTTCCACTATCCTCCAATAAATCTACATATGTGCCAGAAGGAATAACACTTAAAACTTTAGATGAAGTTGTAGCTTGCTCTCTAAGGTTAAGCCCTGAACTTGATGCTATTTTTACATATTTACCTGTTAATTTATCATTTTCGCTATTATTATTTTGTGTATTATTTGTTTGTATTGATTTTTCTTCAGGATTTGAACTAACAAGATAAATATTTTCTACATATCCTATTCTTTCATCAAAAAATATTTGTGAAAATTCTCCTGCTTGTTTTCCTATTACAACTGTAGAATCCACTAGTATAGACCCTATTGCTGTACTATTATTAGATGCCTCTGAATAAACTGGAACATAATTTTGACTATTTCTTGTATTAGTAATTTTAGCAAATTTTGTTGTAATGTAGTTATTATCTGTAAAAGATATTCTAAAAACAGAGTCTAGGCTACTCATTTTAGATATGGATTCTCCATCTTTAGAAGATATAACTGATATATTACTTTGATTTATACTATTTGTAGATGTAGCGGTAATGACATTTGTAGCATATACTGGAACACTATTAATTAATAAAGTTAATGTTATTACAGAAATTTTGGTTGCTATATTAACCTTCAAACCAATTTACCTCCTTAGTATATATATTTATATAAAAGTATATATTTACAACATTATACACTAACATATTCTATTTTGTCAATTTTTTAAAATATTAGAAAAAACTTTTAGTACATCATACTATAGTTTAATCTCTATATAAATTAGAAACAGTTTATAGATAAAAAACAACTATTCCTATTATTGTTTTTCAAGAAAACTTAACTTTTGAATAATAAAGTTATAGTTTAATTATATAAACAATAAAGGGTTTAAAATAATAATATTATTAATACTATAAAATAACATATGATAAAACTATATAAAAAGTCTTTAATACTTTAACATAAGTTAATTATACTTATTTTTTTAATATATTTTTAATTTAAAAGTTTTTTTTATTTTTATACTTTTTGTTTAATTATATGTAATTTTTTGTAATTATTTTTATAATATTTAGTTGTTTTGTATATTGACAGTAATAAAAAAATAATTACAATCATTTTATAATAATAATTTTATTTGAAAGAGGTATATTTAATTTATGAAAAAAAATTTTTGGGTTACATTAACTTCTGCTTTTTTATTAAGCAATAGTTCTATTACCTCAATATATGCAAATGACAATATTGATAACAATTTAGACTATAACAAAAGTCGAGTTATTGCATCAAACTATGATTACTTTGATATAATACCTGAAAATAATCTTGCTAGAGGTGCAAATAAACCTACTGGTTCTTCTTTTGTTGATTTAAACAATACTTCTTATGGTTTTAATGTTGAAGAATTGAAAGTTAATGTCTATACTAATACTTTTTTAAAGGAACTAAATATATTAATGTACAAGTTAATAAAATTAATGTTGATAAAAATGGCATGGCTAATCAAAGTGTTCCTATAACTGTTAAACTATATAAAAAAGGCCCTAACATACCTGTAGAAAGTAAAAGTGTTTCATTAAATGGTGGAACTGTTAAGTTTAGCGATTTAGACAAAGATACTTTATATTACATATGTTTTTCTAAAGCAACTGATACTCAAATATATTCCTTTGATGGACTTATATATTAATTTTTGTTATGATTAAATCTAATATTACATATTACAAAAATACAACCATTAAATTACTTTTAGTTTTTTATTCTATTGGTATTATTTTAACTAAGTTAAATATTATTAATGGTGAATACTATAATCTTAGACAAATAATAAGCCAAAGTATTGAATACGGCTTTTATAATATTAATCTTACATTTTTAAAAACTATACATGACTGTATTGAACATGATAATTTAAAACTGCTTATTGTTAACTTTTTATCTTTTATTCCATTTGGTGCTGTTTTTTACTTTAAAGTTTTTAAAATTAATTTTTTAAATTATTTTTTTGTACCTTTTTTTATTATTTTATTAGAATTTATTCAATTTATTTTTAGAGTTGGATTTTTTGATCTAGATATTATATTTTTAAATTTATTAGGATATTTATTCGGTTGTATTTTATTTTATTGTTTAGCCATACTACTTTATAAAATTTTAAATTTACTTAAGATTAATAATTATTAAAACAAAACCATTTTATAAATAATATAATATTTTTAATTTATAACATTCAAAATATTAATAAAATTTAAGGTTTAGCTCTGTATACTTTATATACATCGTTTTAGTTTTATTTTTTATATAAGCAAAGATAAATTTTATCTTAAATGACTAAATACCCTAAAAATTTAGACTTTTAATATTTTATCTTAAATAAAAAGAACAATTAGTAAAACTAATTGTTCTTTTTATTATTTTTATAAACTAGGCTACTTTTTCTCCTAAAACATATACATTTACATTTCTTACGCCATATTGTATGGCGTCACTATAGCTATCAAAAAATACATCTACTTTATTTCCTTTTATAGCACTACCTGTATCACCAGCAATGGCATATCCATATCCTTCTATATATAATTGTGTTCCAAAAGGTATAACTTTAGTATCTACTGCTACTACTCCTTTTTGAGCTTTCATACCAGATGCGGTTATTCCATATCCTAATTCCCCTGGACTTTTGCCTGTAGACTCTGGACCAGCAGTATATGCTGTAGATTTCATATTTATTTTTTGATTAATAACAAAAGTACCTTTTTCTGTTTTTATTGTATTCTTTTTAGTTCCCTTTTGAATAATTTCTGCCACGGGTTGTTTTGTCACTTTTTCTTCTATAGTTTCAGTAGATTGTAATTTATCATCTTTATATATTTCTTTTATAGTTATTTCTTTAACTCCATTTACCCCTTTAGTTTTAACATTAACTTTACCTTCTGGTAGATCAGGGTTTTCAACTGTTTTTGTTTCAAATGGGATTTCTTCTTTTTTAGTTTTTATTTCCTCTTTAAAAGAAGATACTTTTATAATCATATCATTTTTTACAGTAGAAGCAGAACTTTGACCTTCTTCTAAGTAAACTTTTTGATTTGTTTCTTCACAAAACTCTTTTATAACAACACCTACTTTAGTATTATTTGTAACAAATGGAACTTCTTTTTTACCATCTATAAGAAAAATTACTTTTTCGGCACGATTAATATTTATAGTCATATTTCTATTAATTGTTGTATTAAGATTTATATCTACTGTATCTTTTTCAAACATTTCTATATTTTTATCTTTAAAAAACTCAGAAACTTTCATATCCATAGTATTGTAAACATACCATTTACCATCTATAACTACTTTAACTTGATAAAGCCCTTCTGCAAATGCAGTTAAAGTACCACAAAAAGTAGATAAGACTAAAACAAGGCTTACAAAAATGTGAATTTTTTTAACTTTAACTCTAGTAAGTTTAAAAAAATTGTTACATAAATTTTTAAACATTAATACTTCCTCCTATGCAGGTTTAAAATATATTTATATATTATTTCCATATTATTAATAGTTTAAACCTGTTTATTAAGTTATATTAAAATTTATTAACTTAAATGTAATATTTATATTATAAAATATTTAATACTACATATAATATCTTAACATATTCGTAACATTTATGCAACAATTTTTAATCGATTATTTTATACAAAAAAACATTTTAGCCGTTTCTAACGTTATTTTTTCTACATTTTCTTTTTCAATATGTTTTATTTCACTAATTTTTTCTACTATATATTTCAAATTTTGTGAATTATTTCTTGTTCCTCTCACTGGAACGGGTGATAAATATGGTGAATCTGTTTCTATTAAAATATGTTCTAAAGGGATATTTTCCACTACATTTACTAGCTTATTAGCATTTTTAAAAGTTAAAACTCCACCTACACCTATAAAAAATCCTAATTTAATATACTCTAAAGCCATTTCTAGACTACCAGAAAATGCATGTATAACACCTTTTCTGACTTTGCTTTCTTTTATTATATCAAAAACTTCTTGATTTGCATCTCTAGAATGAATTATTACAGGTTTTGTAATATTTTCACAAATTTTTAGCTGTTTTTTAAAAACTTCTCTTTGTACCTCTCTAGGGGAAAAGTCATAATAATAGTCTAATCCTATTTCTCCTAATGCTACCACTTTATCATACTGGAGCCATTTTTCTAAAATTTTATAATCTTCTTCCTTCATATTTCTAGCCTCATGAGGATGAACTCCTACACTAGCGTACATAAAATCATACTGCTGTGATAATTTTATACTATCATAAGAAGATTTCATATCTGCGCCAACATTTACAACATATTCTATATTATTTTCTTTTAGACTATTCAAAATATCGTTTCTATCTTCATCAAATTTTTTGTCATCATAATGTGCATGAGTTTCAAAATACATTTATCTTACCTCCGCACCACTTTTTATAACATTTTCATTATCTTCAACAGTTATTATTTTTAAGTTATTATCGCTATCACTAGCTGCTAAAATCATACCCTCAGATATTTCTCCACAAAGTTTAGCTGGTTTTAAATTTGTAAGAACAACAACTCTTTTACCAATCATTTCTTCTGGAGTATAATAATTAGCTATACCAGATACTATTTGTATAATTTTATCACCTATTTTAACTTGAGATTTTAAAAGTTTATTAGATTTTTTTATTTTTTCACATTCTAAAACTTCACCTATTTTAAAATCCATTTTTAAAAAGTCTTCAAATCCTATTTGCTCTTTTTCTTCTATTTTATTATTTTCTGTCTTATTATTTTCTGAAATTTTAGATTTTGTAGCCTCTCTCATAGCTTCAAGTTCTTCCAATTCTTTTTCTATATCAATTCTTGGAAATATAACATTGCCTTTTTTAATAACTAAATCTTTTGGTAAAATTCCAAATGATTTTGTACTATCCCAGCTTTTTAAATCTTGATTGTTTATAGATAATTGTTCAAATATAGATTTAGATGTGTTAGGCATAGCTGGACTAATAAGTATACCTATTATTCTAAGAGACTCTGCTAAAGTATACATAATATTTGCAAGTTTTCCTTTTTTTGTTTCATCTTTAGATAAAATCCACGGAGTTGTCTCATCTATATATTTATTAACTCGTCTTACTAAGCTCCATATTTCTGTCAACGCATTGCTAAATTGCATTTTATCCATATAATCTTCTACTTTTAAAACTATGTCACTACAAAAATCTATTATTTCTTGTTCTAATTTATCATTATTGTCTTGAATTTTTGGTAATGACCCTTCAAAATACTTATCTATCATACCAACTGTACGAGAAAGTAAATTTCCAAGGTCATTAGCTAAATCAAAATTTATTCTTTCTATAAGTGCTTTATTAGTAAAGTTACCATCTTGTCCAAAAGCAACTTCTCTTAATAAGAAATATCTAATAGCATCTACACCATATCTGTCTACTAAAACTTTAGGGTCTACTACATTTCCTTTAGATTTACTCATTTTGCCACCATCTATAAGTAACCAACCATGTCCAAATATTTGTTTTGGTAAAGGTAAATCCAAAGCCATAAGCATAGCTGGCCAAATAATAGTATGAAATCTAACTATTTCTTTACCTACAACATGTATATCAGCAGGCCAATACTTTTTAAAATCACTATCATTATCAGTACCATATCCAAGTGCAGATATATAATTAGATAAAGCATCTATCCAAACATATACAACATGTTCTTTATCAAATTCTACTGGTATGCCCCATTTAAAAGAAGTTCTAGATACACATAAGTCTTCAAGTCCTGGTCTTAAAAAGTTATTTAACATTTCATTTTTTCTGGATGAAGGACTTATAAAATCTTCATTTTCTTCTATATGTTTAATAAGTCTATCCTGATATTTACTAAGTTTAAAGAAATAACTTTCTTCTTTTACTTTTTGCACCTCTCTATCACAGTCTGGACATTTACCCTCTTTTAACTGATTTTCTGTAAAAAATGTTTCACAAGGTGTACAATATAGACCTTCATAATGCCCTTTATATATGTCTCCTTTATCATATAAAGTTTTAAATATTTTTTGAACAGTTTGTACATGTTTTTCATCTGTTGTTCTAATGTAATAATCATAATCTATGTTTAAAAGACTCCAAAGCTCTTTTATATGTTTAGTAATATGGTCTACATACTCTTTTGGGGATATCCCTTTTTGTTTTGCAGATTCTTCTATTTTTTGTCCATGTTCGTCAGAGCCTGTTAAGAATTTTACATCATATCCACGCATTTTTTTATATCTAGCCATTGTATCCGTTGCAATAGTACAATAAGAATGTCCTATGTGTAAATAATTATTTGTATAATATATTGGTGTTGTTATATAAAATTTTTCTTTATTCATATTAATCCTCCCTTTTATATGTTTATATTATTATATATTATTTTTCCATAAAAATCAAAGATTTATAAATAATTTAATAAACTATATATTATTATTTTTTATTATATTAAATTTCATCATATTTTAAATATTAAACTATTAATTTAGTATGATATAATATTTTATAGGTAATGATAATATGAAAATTTATAAAAATTGTAATTAAATTAGTAAGCATAGTGAAATTTTATGTAAAAATTGATTAAATAAAGCATTTTAAAATTATGACTACTAAAATATTCATTAAATCAAATAAGAAAAAATGATATTCTCTCTATTTATTAAATTATAAAAACAATAAAATAAATTTTGATTTAATATTTCTTACCATAATATTATTTATTTTTAGTTTTATATCAATTGTATTTAATCAAGAATTATGTAAACTAAACTATATTGTTATTATTGATGCTAGTAGCATAAACATATTTTAAGTATACTTATATTTTATTAAATTTTAGGCTTTGATACTTAAATATATATTTAATTTTTAACATTTTAAAATAGCCTATATTAAATAGGCTATTTTTATCTATACTCATTCATTGCCATATATTGTATATAATTTATTCTACTTAATTTTTTTAATGCAATTTTATAAAAAATCCTTGTATCTTGTAGTGGAAGGTCATCCACTATTTTACATAATTTATCATAACTTTTTATTTCTTCTTCTATTGCTAAAAGTAAACCTGTTTTTAAAGGAATGTTTGCATTTATAGCTATAGATTTAGGATTAAATTCTTCTTTATTTATATCTTTATAATAAGATTTTAAGTTATTACATTCTGTTACACATTCATCACTTATATATTTTAACCTATCTCTATACATATTTATATTACATTTATTAGAAAGTTGGCTATAAAATTTATTAGCATTAGTTTCATCTTGAATAAGTTCTTCTATATATTTACAAACTATATCTTTTTCTTTTGGTTGTTCAATAATTTCCACGGTTTTTTTATTTTTTTCTACATTTTCTTGTATTTCTTGATTTATTTTTTCAAGTTCTTCCTCTGTTAAAGGTTTAAAAGTAACATCGGATTGAATATTATTTTGATTATTAAAATTTTGGTTATTATTTATCATAGGATTAAAATTCACATGATTATTATTTATCATATTATTAAATCCTAATCTGTTATTATTTTGTACATTATTAAACATAAAGTTATTATTTCTATAATACCTATTTTGAAAATTATTAAAAGGATTATTAAAAAATAAAGGCATAATATACCTCCTAAATATTATCTTATATATATTATATTACCCTTTTTTTAGTTTGACACTAATTTATAAATACTGTTGTTCCTTTTTCTATATTGTCATATAACCATTTTATGTCATCTATGTTCATACGTACACATCCATTAGAACACCTTTGCCCTATTGTATCATCTATTACATTTTTATTTTTATCCATAGCTACTGAGTGATAAAGATATGAATCATTAAACCTAAGCCAATACATACCCCCGCTTCCTAATCTTTCACTATAAAACCATTCGCCTTTTTCTCCTATTTTAAAAATTCCTCTAGTGGTTGGAGATTCATTTACACCTGTACCACAAGGTATTGTTTTTATGACTTTCCAATTTTCAAGCTCCCCTTTTAATATATATGTAAGCTGTCTATATATGTCTGTAAAAATAAGATACTCTGTTTCACTATCTATTCCTAAATAGTTTATGTATGCCTCTATTTCTATATCCTTTAAATATTCTGTATTAGCTATTGGTGTTTCTGGTATATATATGTCATCTCTAGTTACCCAACCTTTTATGTTTAATTTTTCATTTTTTATATAGTATATTTTTTTACTTTTATCTTTTAATATTTCAACATTCACTCCTTTTTGGATAGTTGTTAAAATGTTTTTTAATTCTTCATCTAAATATACGTTACAATCTTCATTTATAGTAGCTATGACAGGTGATGGTACCATTTTTTGTTTTATATTAAATATATCTTCAGCTAATGCTATGTAATATTTATAATATAAAAAAATAAGTACACCTATAATAATACATAAAACAAGTAATATTTTATATATATTTTTTATCATATTTTACCTCCTTTTTATTATTACATAATAATTATATTAATAATCCTTATATTTTATTAGCTTTGTCATTAATAGATATAAATTAATACCTTAAATGAATATTTTATTGTCTTAATCTTGATAATTTTATACTATTAAATTATAATTAAACTATAAATATTATAAAGTTTACATTAGAAAAAATAAAATAAAAAATTATTAATAAATTAATATAAATAATAAAATATATAAAGATATTTTTAAAAACAATTTATTATTAATATAAAAATTTATAAAATAAAACCTTCTGTATTAATTTAGATTTTATTTTATAAAACTTTTTCATTTACTTTTGTATCTATAATATATATTATATTGTTTTAGGAGGTTTTGTTATGAAAAATTTTTTTAAAATTATTTTTACTTTAGTATTTACTTTATGTATAACTGGCTGTTCTTCATCTAATAAAAATGATACATTTTTATATAAAAATAAATCACTTGGATTTTCTATGAAATTACCATCTGTAATAAAAGAAAAATATTATATTGAAGAAGAATCTCTTAATATGGATAGTGAAATAATAAACTCTATTTATGTTAAATATAAAGGTAAACAAAATGATAGCAATATTGTTACATTTGAAGAAATGAGCCAAGATTATTGGGAAAAAATGCAACAACAAGAAGGCCCAAAACCTCTAGAGTTAAAAAAATCTGAAAATAACAGAGTGGTTGTAATGTACCCTTTACAATCAAATCCTTTTGAAGTTGGTACTGATGATTATAATACAATAAATGAGTTTCAAGAACAAAGTAGCTGTATTGTTGAAACATTTAAGTTTAATTAAATTTATAATAAAAAAGCTAAGGTTATACCTTAGCTTTTTTATTATAGTTCATAAAACTTAGAAAAAAGCTTATAACAATCATAATTGTCCTTTACAGAACCTAACTCTCTTATTGAATGCATACCAAGTATACATACACCAAAATCTATAACAGCTGTATTAAACTGGCTAGCTAACATAGCTCCTATTGTACTACCACCAATTGCATCTGAATGATTTACAAATTTTTGATATTCTATTCCTACCTCTTTACAAAGTCTATCAAATATGCCAGCACATATACCTGTTGTACTATATTTTTGGTTAGAAGAATATTTAAGACAAACTCCTTTATTTAATACAGGTTGATTTGTTATATCATGTTTATCTATATAATTAGGATGTAATCCGTGAGCTAAATCTGCTGATATAAACACGGATTTTTCTGCCATACTATAAAAACTTTCTTCATTATTAAATAAACTTATACATACTCTTTTTAATGTATCTCTAAGTAATGCCCCATCTGCTCCTTGACCTGTATGACTACCTACTTCTTCATTATCTGCAAGATATAAAACTTTTATTCCTGTATAATTATTAGTATTTGAATAATTTAAAAATGCTTCTAGAGAATTATAAACCATCATTAAATCATCTAATCTTGAACAAGATATAAACTCTTCATTTAATCCTATTAAGTTGCCTTTTTCTGCCTCATATAAAAATAACTCATAATCTAAAATATCATCTTTGTCAACATTTATTTCATTAGCTATAAGTTCATAAATATATCCTTTTTCATTAAAATCTTGACCAGTTAAAGATACTAATGGTATCATTTCTTTTTGTTTAGAATACTTATGTCCGTTATTTATTTCTCTATTTAAATGTATAGCTAAATTAGGTATAATAGCAATCGGTCTTTTAAAGTCTACTGTCTGTGTTTTAGGTCTAAACACATCTTCACTTTTTAGTATAACACGACCAGCTATAGATAATGGCCTATCAAGCCATGTGCTTAAAATCATTCCTCCATATCCTTCTGTATTAAGTTTTAAGTAATTATTAGAAACTTTTATTTCACAATTTGGTTTTATAACAAAGCTAGGAGAATCTGTATGAGATGCTATCATTTTAAACCCTGTTTTATCCGGTTCTTTTCCTATGATAAATGCTATTAAAGTTGAGTCATTTCTTGTAATATAATATTTACCATTTTCTTTAAGCTCCCATTTTTTAATATTATTTAAACATATAAATCCATTTTCTTCTAGCTTATTTTTAGAGTTTTCTACTACCAAAAACGAACAAGGACTATTTTGTAAGAAATCAATCATTTCTTTTGCATATTGCTTTTCCATATAAACCCACCTTTATAAACTTAAATTATTATATTATAACATATTTTACAATATATTTTTTATTTTGTACACAAGATTTTTATTATAAAATTATACTATATTAAAAATAATAAAAAACCTATAGACTTTGTCTAGAATCATTTTGTTTTATATTGTAATGATGAATTATCTTCTATACTCTATTAATTATCTTCTTTAATACTTTTATTTAGCGACCACCTTAACTTGTATTATCAGTTGTTTTTCAATTTCTTTAATATGTCGTGGCATTTTAAACTCTAATATAGTTTCATTATAAACTATTAATTATTTTAGTATTTGTATTTTTAAAATTAAACCATAGCCTTCACTAAAATTTTTAATAATATTATAAATAAAACATAGATACACCTGGTCCAAGAGGTAAATCTAACATCATCCAAATGACTAGTAATATAGCCCAACCTATTAAAAATATTAAACTATATGGTAACATAATAGATATTAAAGTACCAATACCAGAGTTTTTATCATATTTTTTAGCAAATACTACTATCATAGCAAAATAGCTCATAAGAGGGCTAATAATATTAGTAGTAGAATCTCCTATACGATATGCTACTTGTGTAAGCTCTGGTGAATATCCAAGTTGCATAAACATAGGTATAAATACTGGTGCAAGTATAGTCCACTTGGCAGAGGCAGACCCCATAAATAAATTTATAAACGCTGTTAAAATTATAAATAATACCATAAGAGGTACACCTGTAAGGCCAATATTACCTAAAAAGTCAGCGCCTTTTAAAGCTAATATGGTACCTATATTGGTATAATTAAAATAATTAATAAATTGGGCTGCAACAAATGTTAACGCAATATATGAACCCATAGCTGACATATTTTTACTTAATTGTTCTCCTATGTCTTTTTCACTTTTGTATGTTCCAGCTATTTTTCCATATACAATTGAAGGTATAAAAAATCCCAATGCAATAAATATAATGATGCCATCTATAAATAAAGCTCCAGCTATTAAACTTCCTGTTTCTGGATTTCTAAGTAACGAATTTTTAGGAATAGCCCATAGTATTATAAATAATATATATAAAATTAATGTAATATTGGCATATTTTAAAGCTTTATGCTCCTTTTGACTAAGCTCTGTAGCTTTTGCTACACTTTCATCTGTTATATCAAATGTTCCTAATCTAGGTTCAACTATTTTATCTGTAATAAATGTACCTAATATAATAATTAAAAATGTAGATACAAACATAAAAAACCAGTTAGCCGTAGCTCCTACTTCATATGATACGTCTAATATTTGTGCCGATTCTGTACTTATACCAGCAAGTAATGTATCTACTGTACCAATTAAAATATTTGCACTAAATCCTCCAGATACACCAGCAAAAGCAGCAGCAAGTCCAGCTAGAGGGTGTCTTTTATATGCCATAAAAACAATAGAACCAATAGGAACTAAAACAACATATCCTACATCGGAGGCTACATTAGATATAACTCCAAGAAATACTACAACTGGTGTAATTAACTTTGCTGGAGTTTTAGACACCATTTTTTTCATAGAAGCCTCAATATATCCGCTCCCCTCAGCACAACCTACACCAAGCATTGTTACTAAAACTATTCCAAGAGGTGCAAAACTTGTAAAATTAGTTATAGCATTTTTTATCATATATGATATACCTTCACCACTTAAAAGACTAATAATATTCACTGTTTTTTGTTCTAACTCTAGAGTTTTAGAGTTCATTATCTCACCTGTGGCAGAAATTCCTAAGATTTTAAATAAAGCAGATAATATAACTATTAAAAAAGCTAACAAAGCAAATAGTGTTATAGGATGCGGTAATTTATTTCCAACAACTTCAATACTGTTTAAAAATTTATCAAAAAAAGATTTTTTATTTTTTATTTTTTCTTTTTTATCCATAATATTTTCCTTTCATAAATTAAAATAAATCTATTAATATATAACTATACTAAATTTAATTTTAATAAATTTTATAAGTTATTAAAATATACTAATTATATACACTTTTTATAGTTATATTTGAATTTTCTTATATAAGATTTTATAATATATAAATATATAGAATGTATTATAATGAAGATTTTAAAAAAATAATTAATAATATTATAACAAAGTTTAGTAACAATATACATAAGTCTAATAGTACTAATAAAAGTTATAATCCTATCCATAGTACAAAACTTATATTTCCAGATAAAATCTTAGAAAAATATATAGAAAATCAAATAGTATTATATTATAACTTTAAAGAAAGCAACCATATAATAGAATTTACTAATGAACAAAAAAATGAATATTTATTAAATTTAGAAATAATAAATATTCATTGTCAAATAAATAATAATACTCTAAACGACTACTGTGAATTTTTTTCAAAATTACCTCAATTGGATAAATTAGGATTATCTAATTGTGGCACTTCAAATTTTACACCATTAAAAAATTTAAAAAGTATAAAATACTTAGATATTAGCAACAATAATTTAGATAATATAGATTTTTTACATAATTTTACAAATTTTATTTATCTTAATATATATAATAATAATATACATAGACTTATACTACTTAAAAACACTAAATATATTAATCATATAAATATTTCTAACAATGCTATAACTTATATAATGCCTATTTTAAATAAATCTAGCTTAAAAGAACTAAATGCAAACAACAACCATTTAAAAGAAATAAAATACATTTGTATATTAAAATCAATAAAAAAATTATTGCTTTCTAATACAAATATAAATAATATTGATTTTTTGGATATTAGTAATAACAATATAACTAACATTTCAGCTTTACAAAATCTTAAAAGTTTATACTATTTAAACTTAAGTAATAATTATTTAAAAGATATTTCTTATATAAATAATATGAATTATTTAAAATAAATCATAATTAAGTAAAAATATAGGTTGTGATTTATCAAATATAAATACTTACCAAAATTTAGAACTTATAAATTTATCCTTTAATAATATCTAACATTTATCTATATTTAAACATTTGAATAAGATATGTATTTTTTAAGATAATAATAAAATAAAAGATATAAATATTAATTTAAGAGTAGATAAATTTTACTGTCTTTCTTTAGGTTAAAATCTATAATATTTAGCATTAAGACAAAACAAAATTAAAATTTTACCTATGTTTTATTTATTCTATAATTAAAGCTTTAGATATTTCTATCATAATATAAATAATTATAATTTTTTAAAAACATTGAAAATTTTAAAAGTAGTAAAAAAATAAATCGTATAAACTAGTATACGATTTATTTTTTGTTTTTTATTATTCCATTTGCTTCCCCAAAAATCCAGCTGCTGTCTGCGCAAGTTTACCTTCTACCTCACCCATTTTCTTATCTCCAGATAATAACACAACAGCACCTAAAACATCTCCCTCAGATATAATAGGTGTTATTAGTTCGTGATTATATATTCCTTTATCATCATCTGTAATCTCTACAAAACTTTTATCATCTCTATTAGCTATATGTGTTGTTCTTTTATTTATTACTTCTTCTAAATCTCTACTTATATGTTTTTCTAAAAGTTCCTTTTTACCACCACCACTAACTGCTATTATATGATCTTTATCTACTATACAAGTTATATGTCCTGCTGTTTGTGCAAGACTCTCTGCGTATTCTTTGGCAAAGCTTCCAAGTTCACCTATTGGTGAATATTTTTTTAATATAATTTCACCTTCTCTATCTGTAAATATCTCTAAAGGATCTCCTTCTCGTATTCTTAATGTTCTTCTTATTTCTTTAGGTATAACAACTCTACCTAAATCGTCTATACGTCTTACAATCCCAGTTGCTTTCAAAAAAATTCCTCCTTAATTAAACTAAATTTATAAAAATTTATTTTTGACAATACTATTATTAATCAATAAATGGTTTTTTATGCAATTTTTTATTATTTTTTATATTAAGCTATGACTTTATTTTTCAAAGCAAAAATTATAACAAATTTTTATTTTAATAATATTCCAATTTGAAAAAATTTCAAAACATTTTAGAAAAATATTGGAGTTGATGGTTTTAATGCTTTGTAATAAAATATTATTTTTGGTAATAAAAATTGTTAATATTTACTTTTTTACATTTATTGGGTTTAATTTTAAAAATATTAGTTAAATATATTTTAAATAATATTTTTTGTGGTATAATAAAACTTATAAAACATTAAGGAGATAAAAATATGGAATATGGATTTATTAGAGTAGCCTCAGCTACACCAAATATAAAAGTAGCAGATTGTTTTTATAATTCAAAAAGTATAATAGAAAATATTAAAAAAGCAGAACAAAATAAAACAAGTCTTATAGTTTTTCCTGAACTTTGTATAACAGGGTATACTTGTTCAGATTTGTTTTTACAAGATAGTCTATTAAAAGATAGCAAAATAGCTTTAAGAGAAATTTTAGAACAAACTAAACACCTTAATATAACTTGTATAGTTGGTATGCCAGTAGAGTTTTTAGGAAAATTGTATAATTGTGGTGTATGTTTTTATAAGGGTAAGATTCTAGGTATTGTCCCAAAAACCTATATTCCTAATTATAATGAGTTTTATGAAAAAAGACATTTTAATTCATTTAAAAATAATCATATAGAAAAGTTTTTAGATATAGATATTTGCGACTATTATATCAATTTTGGTAATATTGTATTTAATGTATCTAATATTAAAAATTTTACCTTTGCAATAGAGATATGTGAAGATTTATGGTCTGTTATTCCTCCAAGTTCAATATATTCTCTTAATGGAGCTACTATTATAGTTAATCTTTCAGCTAGTAATGAAATAGCTGGTAAATCTATATATAGAAAAGAGCTTATAAAAAATCAATCAGCTAGATGTATTTGTGCTTATGTATATTCTAGTGCTGGCGAAGGAGAATCTACAACAGACTTAGTATTTTCTGGACATAATTTAATATTTGAAAATGGTAGGCTTTTAAAAGAAAGTACACTTTTTACAAATAGTATTATTTATTCAGATATAGATTTGGAATATATTAATAGTGAAAGAAGAAGAAACACTACTTTTGAAACTATAAAAACAGAAAGTATATATACAATACATTACAATATGGAAGATATATGTTTTGATATCAATAGATATATAGACCCAATGCCTTTTGTACCCAAAGATGAAAATAAAAGAGATATAAGATGTAAAGAAATAATAGATATACAAGCTTATGGTCTTAAAAAGCGTATTGAACATATAGGTATAAAAAATGTGGTCGTAGGTATATCAGGAGGTTTAGATTCTACTCACGCACTAATTGTTATTAATCATACCTTTGAACTTTTAGGGTATGACAAAAAGGGTATAATTGCTGTTACTATGCCTTGTTTTGGAACTACTGATAGAACTTATAATAATGCTAAAAAGTTATGTGAAATAATAGGAACAACTCTTTTAGAAATAAATATAAAAGACTCTGTGTTAAAACATTTTGAAGATATAAATCATAACCCTAGTATACATGATGTAACCTATGAAAATAGTCAAGCTAGAGAAAGAACTCAAATACTTATGGATATATCGAATAAATACAATGGTATAGTTATAGGTACTGGTGATTTATCTGAACTTGCTCTTGGATTTGCAACATATAATGGTGACCATATGAGTATGTATGGTGTAAATGGCTCTATACCTAAAACTTTAATAAGATATTTAATAGAATATTTTGCTAAAAATTCTAACAAAAATTTAGAAAATATATTAATGGATATATTAAATACTCCTGTATCTCCTGAACTTTTACCACCTAATCAAAATGGTAATATATCACAAATAACAGAAGATATAGTTGGACCTTATGAATTACATGACTTTTTCTTATATAATATGATAAGATATAACTATGAACCTGAAAAGATATATTATCTAGCTAAAAAAGCGTTTAATAATTCTTATGATAATAAAACTTTACTAAAATGGCTAGAGAAGTTTTATATTAGATTTTTTACACAACAATTTAAACGCTCTTGTCTTCCAGACGGCTCAAAAGTTGGCTCTGTTTCTTTATCTCCTCGAGGAGATTTTAGAATGCCTAGCGATGCAAGCTTTAATAGCTTTTTAGAAAGAATAAAAAAACTAAAATAATCTTTAATCAGTAATTTTTAATACTTTGTACTAAAAACACTTATTTCTAATATTTTTATAGCAAAATTTTAAAAAAAATAATTTTATAATTTTTATTTTGAAAAATGAAGTCATAGCTTAAATATAAACAATAATTTTTATAGTAAACTATATACTAAATATGGAGGATAAAAAATGAAAATGGTCTCATGGAATGTCAATGGGCTTAGAGCCTGCATGACAAAAGGTTTCTTAGATTTTTTTAAAAATATAGATGCAGATATCTTTTCTATACAAGAAACAAAGCTACAAGAAGGACAAATTAATATTGAAATAGATGGATATTATAAATATTGGAATTATGCTCAAAAAAAAGGATATTCTGGAGTAGCTGTATTTTCTAAATATAAACCTTTAAATGTAACTTATGGCTTAGAAATAGAAGAACATAATAATGAAGGTAGGCTTATCACTTTAGAATTTGAAGAATTTTACTATGTAACAGCTTACGTTCCAAATTCTCAAGACGGATTAAAAAGATTAGACTATCGTTTAAAATGGGAAGATGATATAAGAGAATATCTAATAAAATTAAAAAATAATAAACCAGTTATTTATTGTGGAGATTTAAATGTAGCACATAATGAAATAGACTTAAAAAATCCAAAAACAAATAAAAAAAATCCTGGATTTTCTGATGAAGAAAGAGAAAAGTTTCAAATTCTTTTAAATAGTGGATTTATAGATACATTTAGATATAAATATCCAACTAAAGAAGGTGCTTATAGCTGGTGGAGTTATAGGTTTAAAGCACGTGAAAAAAATACTGGTTGGCGTATAGACTATTATATTATTTCTGAAGATTTAAAAGAAAATTTAAAAGATGCTACTATTCATAGTAAGATTTTAGGCTCAGACCATTGTCCTGTTAGTATAGATATTAATATATAAAAGAGGTGTAAAATGAATAATTTTAAAATGATAAAAGCCGTTGAAGCAAAAAAAATAATGGATACTACTAACTGTAAAATATTAGACGTTAGAACACTAGAAGAATTTGAGCAAGGACATATTGATAATGCTATACTTTTACCTTTAGATGAAATTAATGATAAAGTTGAAGAAATTTTTAAAGATAAAGAAGAAACTATACTTGTATATTGTAGAAGTGGTGTTAGAAGTAAAGAGGCCTGTAATATAATGGTTAAAAAAGGATATACTAATATAATTGAATTTGGTGGAATTGTAGATTGGCCTTTTGAAATTATATTATAATAAACATTTAATGCTAAAGACGAAAGCCTTTAGCATTAAACACTTATATTTATAATTACTTAAATGGATAGTAAATTTTTTTATTCTTTGTTATATTATTATATATTATATAAAATCAAATCCTTCATAGGTTGAAAATGCTAATTTATATAATGATATTAATATATTATCATCTAATAGTTCTAATTCATAAAATACTGTATCTTCTTCTACTTTTAAAGTATTATCTTTATTTATTAATTTTTGTATTGTTATTGGCAACTGTAAACACAACTTTTTAAATGCTTCTTTATCTCCAGTTACAATTTCATAAAATTTATCAATAGAAATTCTTCTTAATCTTTCATTTTCACTTTGTTTTATTTTATCTAAAGTTATTACCCATGGTATATCTTGTGATTTTTTAGCAATAATCTCTACTAATGCACAAATACTTATATCTTTATCATCTCCATTTAGTAAATGATTTTGCATTTTCATAAAAGTCTTTGCTGACGAAGAACTATTCATAGTATTATGTTTATTTTTCATCTCTACATAGTAAGTAATTTGATTACTATTAAAAATAATGTCCCAACCTTCTTTAGGAACCTTACATTTTTCTATATATTTAAAAATATTCTGATGAAAATAACCAATTATATTATTATTAGACTTATCTCTTTGTCTATGAATCTCTAAATTAATAATTTCTTTATAAGTTTTATTAAATACTTCTTTATCAAATAAAAGTTTTATTGGATCAATTATATTATCATTAAATTTGTTTAAATTTACAGACTTCAAAACACTTTTATAGGTTTTTAATGTGTTTAATACATGATCTTCAAAATCTTGCTGAGATATAAAATCAAGTAGATACACGTTAGGACTATTTTTTATCAGTATATTATTAAAATTACTCATTCTTTTCTCCTTTTAAAGCAATTATTATATTTTTGCCTATTTCTTTTGCTAAATTACAAGGTACTGCGTTTCCTATTTGTTTATATTTTGAACCCATACTTCCCATAAATTCCCATTCATCTGGAAAACTTTGAATCCTTGCACTTTCTCTTATACTAAAAGGTCTGATTTCTATAGGATGACATCTATCTGTTTGTTTCATCTGAGGAGTTGTCAAAATTGTAAGACAAGGTTCATCCAAACTTAATCTTCTTAATATACCTGTTCTTCCTCCTCCCATATCCCAACATGTTTTCATATATTTCTTAGCTATTGTTGGTTCTATATCTTTCCAGCATCCTCCAGGTGGTACTAATGAAAAAACTTCTTTTTTTTCTAAAGAATATTTGGCACATTCACTTTCAGGAACATTATTTAATATATCCCTTAAAACTATTTTTTTTTCTTTTGGTTTTGGAAACTCAAAAAATATTTTATTATTTAAATCATTTCTTATACCTATAATAATTAACCTTTCTCTTTTTTGAGCTACTTCATAATCAAAAGCATTCAAAACTTTATATTTTGTTATATAACCTTGTTCTTTAAAAATATTGTTAATTGTTTCAAAAGTTTTACCTTTATCATGACTCAAAAGACCTTTTACATTTTCAAATAAAAACATTTTAGGTTGTAATTTTTTTAAAAACGTTGCATAATGATAAAACATTGTTCCTCTAACATCTTCTAATCCTAATTTTTTCCCTGCATAACTAAAACTTTGACATGGTGCACCCCCAGATAACAAATCAAGTTCATACTTTTTTATATTAAATTCTTTTTCTAAATTTCTTTTTGATACCTCTTCTATATCTTCAAAAATAACATTCCAATTTGGTCTATTATATCTTAATGTACTTACTGCATCCTTGTTAAATTCTACTAAACCTATATGTTCAAAGCCTGCTTCTTCTAATCCTAATGCTAATCCTCCTGCGCCTGCAAACACTTCGATACTTTTAAATTTTATATCCAATTTATCCTCCTTTTTATATAAAATAATTTATATACTATGCTATTTAAAATACTTGTTTATAATATCCCAAGTTTTATCATTTTCGTGACCTCTTTTCCACGCTGCAATACCTTTAACATCTAATTGTCTAGCCACTTTCATTCTTTCTTCCATAGAATTTTCATCTTCCAACCATATTTTCTTAGTTGTTCCATTAGAAAAGTATTCTCCATAATACTGTTTTGTATCTTTATTCCATATAATATTTGCATTGTTACTTTGTAATAATTCTAAAGCTTCGTCCATTTTTAAAGACTTAGAAACTACAGATACAGAACCATCTGCATTTTTAGTTTCTGTCCAAACTCTAGTGTAAAAAGGAACACCCATGATAAGTTTATCTTTTGAAACAAGTTTTGTAGCCTCTGTCATATATTTTTCTGCCCATGGTAAAGATGATACAGAGCCACTTTCTTTACTTGTGCTATAATGTTCATCATAGGCCATAATTATTACATAATCTACGATTTTTCCTACTTCTTCCATCTGATAATGAGCTGTCCATGGTGTAGGAACATACATATCTACAGAAACTACAAGTCCATTTTGGTTAAATATCGGTGTGGCCTCTTTTATAAATTGTAAATAATAATTTCCATCTTCTTTAGCTACACTTTCAAAGTCAATATTTATTCCATCTAAATCATATTTTTTAGCATACTCAACTAAAGAATTTATAATTTTAGAGCGTTTTTGTACATTACTTAATGTATTATGTGTTATAACGGGGTCAAAACTATTAGATACTAATGCCCATAGTTCATATCCTTGCTCTTTTGCCCATTTTGCATAATCTATGCTTCCTTTATCCTCTATATCACCTTCACTATTTTTTATTTCAAACCAAGTAGGAACTAAAACGTCTAGCCCATTAATAACTTTCCTTTTTTGCTCACTATTATTTATAGATTTATAAGTTTGATCCCAAACTATTTTTATACCATCTTGTTTTTGATTAGAAACCGCTTCTATATTAGACGTAATAATTTCTGTACTTGTCTCTGTGCTTATAGTTGTATCTTCTTTTTCTTGATTTATAGGTGTTTCTATTATAATAGTTCTTATGTTATTATCCCAATCTACACTATATCCTATACTATCAGATATAGCTCTTATAGGTACCATTGTGTAATCATTTATTATTTTTGCTGGTACGTCTAATTTTACAATCTCTACATTATTTTTTATAGCCTGGTTACTATCTATTTTAAATGTTACTTTGTTATTATCTTTTTTTATAGTAGCTTCTTTACTTTGTTCATTCCATAGTATTTCTGCGTCCATTTCTTCAAAAATATCTCTAATTGGTACAAGAGTTCTACCATCTATTATAACAGGTTCCATATTAAAATTTTCTATTGGTTTACTATCAATAGTAATATGTATTTTTTGTGCACTATAGTTATGTACTTTTCCATCATAGATAAGTTTTAAATTTACCCAATAATCGGAAGCAAACACATTTAAACTTAGGCACAATGTAAAAATTAGTACGCTAAAAATGGTAAGTATTTTTTTCATAATTTCCTCCTATGTTAAATGCTTAAATATTAAATAACTATATTATTTTACATTTTTTTTATAATTAAATCAATAGCCAAAAATATACTATTATTATAATTATTTAATATTTATATTTTTGTAAATTTAATTTATTTTCAGATTTAGCCACAATAACAGATGATACCCCTGCACCAGCCACATTAGTAGCTGTTCTTATCATATCTACAACCATACTTATAGGTGTAGTAATCACTATAACATCTAAAGGCAATCCTATAGCAGAAAATATAGCTGTTGTAGTAATTGTAGAAGTTCCCGGTACCCCAACTGTACCTATTGATACAATACCTGTTATAATTATTAATAATATATATTGACTAATACTATATTCTATATTAAAACTATTTATACATACTACTGCTAAAACTACAGGCCATATACCTGCACAAGCTGGCATACCCATTGTTGTGCCTAACGGAGCTGTAAAAGAATAGACGCTTTTATCAACTCCCATATTGTCAAGACATTTTATAGTTATAGGTAAAGTTGCTACACTACTTTGAGAAGTAAAAGCAGTTGTAAGTGCTGTAAACATTTTTTTAAAAAAATACTTAGGATTTATTTTACCACATATCAAAAGTAAAATACTATTTATTCCAAAAAGATGGATTATACATATAATATATGATACTATTAATATAGAAATAAGTGGCAATAGTTTATCTATACTATTATTAGCAACAGACGTAGCTATTAAAGATAATACAGCATATGGTGTAAACTCTACTAATATAGATATAGCTTTATTTATTATAGCTTGGCATTCTAATATAAAATCTTTTATTTTATTATTAACATATAATACTGATATACCAATTAATATAGAAAATGTTATTATACTTACTATTTTATTATTATAAGCATCTACAAAAATATTTTGAGGAAATAAGTCTATTATAACATTTGTTATATTTGGTATTTCTCTTGCTTGATAATCTTCTGATACATTTATTATAATATTTTGTCCAATATTTGCTATTAGGCAAATAATAAGAGCTAATACACTAGCTAATATAGTATTTAATGTAAGCCAAAAAGCTGCTTTTAATCCTATGTTTTTAAGTCTAGATATGTCTTTTAAGTGTATTATACTAGATACAACAGATATAAATAATAATGGTATAACCATAGCAGTTATAAATCCTATATATATTTTACCTATTGGATATACATATTCCATTTTTTGTGGAAATATAGCACCTAATATAATACCTAAAAACATAGCAATTATAGTTCTATATCCAAAATCTATATTTTTCTTTTTTAATATTACAAGTATATATATAAAAAATAAGGCTATCAATAACCCTAATAAACATATTTTATCTAAATACATACAATTACTTCCTTTCTTAATAAATTAAAACTTGTACATATAAAATAGATTATTAGTTAATATATGAAGCCTTATTTTGTTTTGACACATTTTTATTATATTTTTATTACCTTTTTTCTACTACAAACTTTATAGATGTTTTTAATTCACCATCTACATCTATTTGAGAAAAGGCTGGTGTAGATATAAGTTCTATCCCATTTGGTGCAACATATCCTCTAGCTATTGCTATGCTTTTTACAGCTTGATTTACTGCACCAGCACCTATTGTTTCTATTTCTACTTTTTTATTATTTCTTGCTATTGCTGCTATCGCTCCTGCAACAGACTTTGGTTGTGAATTTGCTGAAACCTTTAATATTTCCATATTTTCCTCCTAAATGTAGTATATGATAATTCTATTTTTAACAAATATTAATATTGTATACATTCTTTTAAAAATATTTTTAAACTATAATTTTATTTTTAACCAAAATATTTTATAATTTCAAACTTTATTAACAAAAATATTGTCTAATATATAGGAGGTGAAAATTAATAATGAAAAAAAATAATGTATCACTAATAGAAAAAATGCTCATAAAAAATTATAGTAAATATTATAAACTTGCATTTTCTTATGTTCAAAATGATACTGATGCTATGGACATAGTCAAAGAGTATGAATACAAAGCTATTAAAAATGCTAATTCATTAAAAAATATATACTACATAAACACTTGGATATATAAAATAGTTATAAACCAATGTAAAACTTTTTTATAAAAAAATAAACATTTAATAGAAGATATTTATACTATAGAATTTAAGAAAGATTTTAAAGATAGTAATAATAAAAGCTTAGATATTACTTATAGTATGCTTAAAGATAATAAAAATTTATTTAGCTTAAAAATAAATTGTCTAGAAACAAATGCTAATGGATATATGTTTTCTAAAATATATCATATAGATAAAAATACTGCAAATATAATAATACTTGAAGATGTATTTAAAAAAGATAGTGATTATATAAACATAATAAACAAAAATATTAAAGAACAAATGCGTCAACAAATGAAAAATGATGAAAATAAAATTTATTTTATAGATACTGATATGTCTGAAAATGATTTTAAACAAATATAAAGAAGACCAAAATTTTTATTTTAATAATAATGATTTAGTTATATGTTTTGATGAATATGAAGTAGCACCAGGTTATATGAGTAAAACAGAGTTTATTATTCCTAATAATATTATATATGACATTTTAAAATAATAAAACTATTTTAATAAAAGAGATAATATTAGTCCTTTTATTATTATCCAAAACTTATAAAAACTATTGTAAAAAAAATCAGAATATAATATAATAAATTTGAAAACATTAATAATACTACTCTTAATAAAAAGGAGGCTTAAAAAATGATTTCAAGCAATAAGGATGACCTTTTTGATAATACCTTAGAGCAAGAGATAGATAATAGCCTATTAAAAGAAAATAATAACTCTATAAATGTTAATGAAGAAAAAGAAAAAAAAGGTCTTTTATCTCGTTTTTTATCTAAGTTTAAGAAAGAAGAAGTTTTAGACTCTAAACAGACATTAAGTGAATATTCTTATGAGTATTCCAAATTTAGAGAATATGTTTTTTTGTTAGAAGACAGTGAAGATGATGATAAAGTTCTTGAAGCAATTGAGCTATGCGATGATTGCTTAAAACTTGATAGACATAGACTATATTTAGATAAAAAAAGAAAAGAATGTGATACTATATTAAAAGATTTAAAATGTTATGATAATTTATCTGATGAAGAAACAAAAAATTTAAAATCTTTAATTAATAAATTTGTACAGTTAAATAATGAAAGAAAAGGTATTAGATACCAATTAGGTGATTTTAATAGTTCTATAAGTAAATTAGAAAATTTAGAAGAAGATGCTCACGATGCTTTATATCAAATAGAAGATGCTGAAAACTCTAAAAGGCTATTATCTAGAGATATAGAATTAATAAAAGATGAAAAAGAGCGTACTATATTAGATAGAGAACGTTTACAGTTTGCGTATAATATTTTATATAAATTTTCTTTTGCCATTTCAATAGTTCTTGGCTTATCTATAATAGTTTTAACTTTAATATCCCTTTCTTTAAATGAGTCTATATTTTTATCTCTTTCTATACTTTGTGTAACATTAGTTTTTACAATAGTTCTTATATATGCTTTTAGAAAAAAAATAGTTTTTGAACTAAAACTAAATGAAAAAAAATATGCTAAATTAGTTTCTCTCTTAAATAAAAAAACTGTTGTCTATTCTTATTATGTAAATTTTTTAAATTATACTTATAATAAATACAATGTTAAAAATTCTCGTACATTAAAAGCTAATTTAGATGATTTTAATAATTATAAACATATTGTATCTAGATATGATAATATTGGTAAATTAGTTTATGAAGTTCAAAGTCAATTAGAAGACTTCTTATTATCTAAAAAAATTCATATATCAAATGGTTCTTTAGAATCTTTTGCAAAATCTGTAAATATAGATAATCAAATAGCTTATTTTAAAGAAGTTGATAATAAAAAGCAAAAAATAGAATCTAGAATGAAAGAAATAGAAGATGAACATCAACAACTTTGGGAAAAACTTGTTAAACTTAATGTAGAAGATACCTCTAAGGAAAAAGTTATAGAAAAAATTATAAAAGCTTATCTTAACGAAACTGAAAAACTTTTGTCTGAAGAAGATGAAGAAAATATTAAAAAAATAGAAGTTAATATATAAAAATAATAAAAATATAAAGGCTGTAATATTTTAAACTATGATTAAAAATATTAGATTTGCATATTATAAATGGAAATTTGGATTTTTAAAAATTGGATATAATGAAGAAAACTATATTGTATTAATAAAAAATACCATAGATATAGATAAAAAAAATGAGCCTAATCATATTACAAATTTAGTTTATAATCAAATAATAGAATATTTAAATGGTCAAAGAAAAATTTTTAGTTTTAATTATAAATTAGAAGGAACAGATTTTCAAAAAAAAGTATGGCAAAAGTTATGTGAAATACCTTATGGTCAGACTAAAACATATAGTCAAATAGCAGAGGAAATAAGGAATCCAAAGGCTATAAGAGCTGTTGGTATGGCTAATAATAAAAATCCATTATGCATTGTAGTTCCTTGTCATAGAGTTATAGGAAAAAATGGAAAGCTTATAGGATATGCTGGTGGTATAGATATGAAAAAATCGCTACTAGAAATAGAATATAAAAATTGTAACTATAAAAATCAATTTTTTTAATAATTTATATTAAATAACATATAAAAAGTTGTAGATTTTATCTACAACTTTTTATATGTTTTCTATTTGCCAATCTATTTCTTTTAATCCATTTTGTTTTAAAAATTGGTTTGTTTTTGAAAAAGGTTTAGATCCAAAAAATCCACCATTAGCAGAAAGAGGACTAGGATGTACAGATTTTAATATAAGATGATTTTTATTTGTTATTAAAGGTATTTTAGACATAGCATTCTTTCCCCAAAGAATGAAAACCACCGATTTTTCTTTTTCATTTAAAACTTGTATTATTTTATCTGTGAATATTTGCCACCCTATATCTTTATGTGAGTTTGCCTGACTATCTATAACAGTTAATGTTGCATTTAAAAGTAAAACTCCTTGGTCAGCCCACTTTTTTAAATATCCATTATTTGGTATATATAAACCTAAATCATTATAAAGTTCTTTAAATATATTTTGTAAAGAAGGCGGTATTTTTATCCCCTTATTAACAGAAAAGCTAAGTCCATGTGCTTGTCCCTTTTGATGATAAGGGTCTTGCCCTAATATTAAAACTTTTGTATCTTCATAGCTTGTATAATGTAATGCATTAAAAATATCATACATAGGCGGATAAACTATTTTTGTTTTATAATCTTGTTTTAATCTTTCTCTAAGTTTTAAATAATACTCTTTTCCAAACTCTTCATTTAGATAATCTCTCCAGTCATTTTTTAATATTTCTGTCATTATTCCATCCCCTGTTCTATAATTTTTCCATTAATATATTTTACATATTGTTCTATAACTTTTAAGTATATTTCTTCTATTAGATTATTATCTTTTTTTATAATGTTACTATCTTCATCTATAAATACAACCTCTACAAAAACACTTTTCATAAAATAAAACCTCATATATTTTTTTTATATTGTATGGTTTTATATGTATGTACTATTCTACATTAATTATATCATATAATATTAATATGTTAAATATAATTTAGGTGATTTTATGAAAAAAGCAGTAGCATATGTTAGAATGTCTACTGACAAGCAAGACTATTCTATTGAAAGTCAAAAAAGAACAATAGATGAATATGCAAAAAAAAATAAATATAATATAATAACTTATTTTGAAGACAAAGGTATATCTGGTAGAGATGCAGAAAAAAGACCTGCCTTTATGGAAATGATAGAAGAAAGCAAAAAATCATATTTTAACTATGTACTTATATATGATAGTTCAAGATTTGCAAGAAATCTAGAACAATCTCTAATATACAAATCTATATTAAAAAAGAATAATGTAGAATTAATTTCTATAACAGAGCCTATGCTTGATGATGACAGCCAACTTATTGCCGATGCTCTTTTTGGAGCTATGAATGAGATGTATTCAAGAAAGTTATCTAAAGTTGTCAAAAGAGGAATGACTGAAAAAGCTTTAAAAGGTGAATATATATCTTGTGCTCCTTATGGGTATTTTAAACCTAAAAATAAACCCCTTGTTATAGTAGAAAAAGAAGCTAATATTGTAAAAGAAATCTTTGAAGAATTTTTAAAAGGTAAATCTACTTATGCAATAGCTAAAATACTAAATGATAAAAATATTAAGACCAAAAAAGGTAATAGTATTGACACCAGATGGGTAAAAAAAATTTTAACAAACCCTACATATAAAGGTTATTATAAGTTTAAAATAGATGATAAAATTATCTTAAATAAATCTAACCACATACCTATTATAGAAGAAAATACTTTTGATAAAGTACAACAAATTTTTAATAGTAATATAAAAAGAATAAATAGTAGACAAAAACCCTTAGAATATAACAAACATTGGCTTGTTGGTATAATGAAATGTATATATTGCAATAGTACATTTGTTTATGCAAAATATTATAATAATAGACAAGATAGATTTAGATGTGGTGGTTATACTTGTGGTAAATGTGATAGTTCTTTTTCTATTGGCATATATGATATAGAGGATATTGTCTTACAAAAAATAAAAGAAAATTATCCCAATAAATTATATACTGTAGAACTTAAAAACAATAATAAACTAAAAAAATCTAATATTTTAAAAGATATAGAAAAATATAAAAAAGCTATTGAAAAGGCTAAAAAGGCTTATCTTATGGAAATAGATACATTAGAAGAATATAGTCAAAATAAATTATTTTTGATAAATAAGATAAATGAACTTGAAAATCAAATAAAAGATATAAAAGATACTAATCAAAATATTCAAAAAATTTCTATAATAAACATTTTAACTGGTAATTACGAAATAATTTTAAAAAATAAAATTGCTAAATCTCTTATCAATAAAATTTTAATAGATGGTAAAAATAGAAAAATTACTATCTTTTTTAATATATAAATTTTTTAGTACTCTATAAAAAACGGTTATTCTTTTTTACATGAAAATTAAAAAAAATCCGTTTATAATTTTTATTTTTAAAAATAAAGTTATATCCTAATTATAATTAATAATGTTGTATTTTATTACAATGTAGACAACAAGACTGCCTTACAAGTGACGTATTAGGTCCTGCTAGAGCAGAATGTTTTACTCATCTTGGAAACAAAACTATACAAGAAGGAGATATTATAGAACCACCTTCTAATGCTGCTACTGTTTCTATAGAAAATTTAAGAGTAAAAAAAGTTATTGTATCTGATAAAGAACCTAATCCATTTAGAAATGGTTTTTGGGATATAACATTAAAATATGTATTTGTATATACTTTAGTATTTAGAGAAGCTGATGGTACTATAATTGGTAGAGTTCATGCAAATAGTATCTTCACTAAAAAGGTAACATTATTTGGCTCTATTGGTACAGAAATATCCATTTCTACTGACTTATTTAGCCATAATGGTTCTAGCTGTAGTGAATTAAATTCTGACCCATTTGTTTTAGTAGAATCTAAAGCTATATCTCTTGGAGCTGAAATTAGATTTAGACAATGCTGTGGCTGTGGAGATGATGCATTAGAACCATCAGATGTAAATATAACAATTGGTTTATTTACAATTATTAAATTATTTAGACTTGTTAACCTTTCTGTATTATCTAGAGGTTTCTGTATACCACAAGAATGTGAAGAAGTATCTGCACTTAACCCTTGTGAATTCTTTGATAGTTTAGATTTCCCTATGGATATCTTTGCTCCACCACAAAAAACAGAATTTTTAGCTGGTATTAGTGGAAATATTCCTAGAGATACTTCAAATAATAATAACAATAATAGTTGTGGTTGCAATAATGGCTGTGGTTGCGGTTGTTCAGTAGGCAACATTAACAATAATAATAGCTGTGGTTGTAACTTTAGATAATAATATATTAAAAGGCAGTAGATAAAATCTACTGCCTTTTAATATATTATTATAAAAAATTATACAAATACTTTATGATAAAATAAATAAAATAATAAAACTTAACTAAAATTTTCATATTATCTTAAATTTTCCTTGCCAATCAATATAAATTAATGTATAATTGTTACAAATGTATTACAAAAATTAAATTTCCTTTACAAAAGGAGGCTTATATGAAAAACTCAAAAAAGGTATTAGCTGTATTAAGTTTGACTACTTTCATCTCACTTAATTATGTTAATGTATATGCTAATATTTTTAATGATGTAAGTAAAGATAATATAGCCTATTCTTCAATAGAAAAAATGTCTAAACTTGGTCTTATGGTAGGAGATTTACAAGGCAATTTTAAGCCTGATAGCTATATTAGTAAATTTGATACTATGAAAATATTATCTAAATTTATCCAAAATGAAGAAAACATAGATATATCAAAAAGTAAATATAATGATATAATTTTAAAATATGATGAAAAATATAATAAATGGGATAGTTCTGCTAATAGTTCTATGATTATACTTCTAGAAAAAGGTATATTAGATGAACAAGATTTAAATGACTTTATTATTTTAGACCAAAATAATAAAGAAAAAATAAGAGCATTATCTAAAGAAGAAATATCATTATTTTTAGTTAGGTTAGAAGGTAAAGAAGATAATATTAACAATATGAATTTTAATAAATCTTTTAAAGATGAAAATAATATAAATCCTAATAATATAAAATCTTGCTATTATATGGACAACCTTGGTATAGTTACCTCTATAGATAATAGCTTTTATCCTAAAAATGCTATTAATAAATCTGAATTAGCTATTATATTAGATAAGTTTTTGCAATATACAAATATAAATATTAAATCTAGTAAAGTTCAAACACTAGAAAATGTTCAAACTATACAAACTAGGTTTGTTACTATTGAACATGTTTTTATAGAAAGTAATTCTATACAAACTAAAATAGGAAATGAAACTAAAATATATAGTATAGATAAAAACTCTAGTATATATATTGATAATATTGAATCTGATTTATCTAATATAGAAAGTGGTAATAATGCAGAGATTACTATAAAAGATAATATTATTACTAAAATAGATGTAAAAACTAACCTACAAATTAAAGATATACAAAATTATGAAAATACTAAAATGTATGGCATAATAAAAAATGTTTCTATAAATAGTATAGGTTTATCTTACAAAGAAATAGATGCTAATGGTTTTTATGTTAAAGAAAAGATAGATATTATTCCAATTTCTCCAAATTGTAAAATAACTAGAAATGGAATAACTGTTAACAATATAGATGAAAATAGTCTAGCTACTATAATATTAGATAATAAAATAGCTACACAAATAATATTAGAAGATCAAAATGCACTATTTATAGGTAGTATAATAGACAAATCTAAAGATAAAATAATTATAAAAACTACTGACAGTAAAATATTTGAGATGGGATTTACAAATGATGCAAAAATAATTAGAAATAATATTAATACTACTATTAAAGATCTTAAAATAGGTGATACAATTAATATTATTGTAAATAAAGATAAAATTTCAAGTTTAGAAGCAAAAGGGAGTATATCTAAAAAACAAGGCATTATAAAATCTATTAAAATAAATGAACAAGCTTCTTTTATTGAAATAGAAGAAAATAATGGTAAAACAAACACATATTATGCTAATAACTCTACTTTAGATATATATTCTATAAAAGTATTAGATAGTATTATTTTATATTTAGATAGCTCTGAAGTCTATGCAATAGACATTTTAGAAAGAAAGTACAACAAAAATTTTAGTGGTGAAATTATAGAAATTAATGATAACTCTATAACTATATTTACTCAAGATTTAACAGGTAAATCTACTACTAAAGTTTTTATAGATAAAGATACTGTATTTTTTGATTATGAAACATTAAAAAATGTTTCTATTAAAGATATTAAAAAAGGCGATAAAGTTTATATTGTTATAAAAAATAATATAGATAACATAGCCTCAAATATAAATATAGTGTCTAAATAAAAAATGGAGGTTCTTTATGTCGGTTAATCTTAATAAAGAAAACTTTTCTAATAATATAAGTTTTGATGAAAAACAAAATAAAATAATAGATTTTCCTTATAAAAATAATAAATTAAATCTTAAAGAAACAAATATAATTATAAATACTAATAAAATAGAAAATAAACTTACTTTTAAAAATAAAATTTTAAAGTCAAAAGATGCAATAATAAATAAATTTTATTCTGTTGATAATAATAAAACAAAATTAAATTCTAAAGATAATTCTAACAATATTATTAACTTTAACAATCCAAATGGTGATGATAATAATAAATTACCACCTAAACCAATAGCTATTACTGTTTTAGGTGTAGTAGTAATTGGTATAGTTACATGGGCTCTTACACACAAAAATGCACAAGAAATATACGTAGGGGATACTATGGTAGGCATTATTAAACCTACTGATAAAGATATTCAAACTGCTGAAGAACTTAAAAATCTAGCTTTAGATGAATTATCACAACAAACAGGTGCTAAAGTTGAGGTTAATGAAGAAGTAACTTTAAAACCAGTTAGAGCATCTAAGGATGAAATAATAGAAATATCTAAAGCAGTAGATAATATATCTAAAAACTTTACATTTAAAGTAGAAGCTACTGTTATAACTGTTGATGGTGAAACTATTGCTACTGTAAAAAATGAAGAAGAAGCAAATAAAGTATTAAATAGTATAAAAGATAAATATATAAATAAAGATGTTAAACAAGTTGCTGATTCTGGATTTGTACAAGATGTTAAATTAGAAAACAAATACGTAGCAGAACAAGATATTATAACAAACGAAGATGCTTTATCTATTCTTACTACTAATAAAGACCAAGGTAAAGAATATGAAATAAAAGAAGGGGACACACTTTATGAAATAGCTATAGACAATAATATGTCTTTAGAAGCACTTTTAAAAGCTAATCCTAATATTACAGAAACAACTCCTCTTAAAATAGGTAGTAAAATAAATCTTATTGTACCTACTCCTTTATTATCTGTTGTTACTTATGAAGAAGCTGTTTATAATGAAGTAATACCTAAAACTATTGAGACTGTAAATAATGATAATGAGTATAAAACTTATAAAAAAGTATTAAGCGCTGGTAAAGATGGTAATAAACAAGTTACTGCAAAAATAACTAAAGTAAATGGTGTAGAAGAAAAAAGAGACATTATATCTGAAAAAATATTAACCCAACCTGTTGTTGAAAAAGTTGAAGTTGGTACATTAAATACACCACCAAAAAAAGCTATTGGTAGCTTTGCATATCCTACTAATGGAAGACTATCATCTTACTATGGAGCTAGATGGGGTACAACTCATAAAGGCATAGACCTTGCTTCTCCTGCTGGTACTCCTATAAAAGCATCAGACGGTGGTACAGTAGTATTTGCTGGTTGGAATAGCGGTGGATATGGATATATGATTAAAATAGATCATGGTAATGGCTATCAAACTATATATGGTCATAACAGTAAAAACGCTGTATATGTTGGTCAAAAAGTAGCACAAGGTGAAATTATTGCTTATGTAGGTAGCACTGGTGATAGCACTGGTAATCACGTACATTTTGAAATATTAAAAAATGGAGTTTCTCAAAATCCTTTAAACTACTTAAAATAATCAATTTTTTAATCTTTTAAACCAACTAAGCTTAATTGTAATAATAAGCCCTATGGATATTATCCATAGGGCTTATTATTTATATATTTTTAATTATTAGTCAAAATGTTTTTTCATTTTTTCAAAAAAGTTTTCTTTTTTTATATTAGGTACAGATCCATCTTGCGCTGCAAATTGCATAAGAAGATCTTTTTGACGGTCATTAATTTTTGTAGGTACTACTACTTTAAACTTTATAAATTGATCTCCCCTTAACTTAGGGTTACGAACATTAAATACACCTTTGTTTTTTAAAGTAACAGTAGTTTCTGGTTGTGTACCAGGTTTTACTGTATATGTTTCCTCTCCATCTATTGTAGGAACTTTTATTTCATCTCCAAGAGTTGCTTGTACAATAGATATAGGTACTTCTACATATATGTCATTATTTTGTCTAACAAAAGTTTTATGCGGTCTAATAGTAATAGCTATAAGTAAATCTCCATTAGGTCCACCTTTTTCACCAGGTGCTCCCATACCAGCCTTTCTAATACTTTGTCCTTCATTTATCCCCTTTGGAATATCAACAGATATAGTTTTTGTTTTTCTAACTTTTCCTTTACCATTACATACTGAACAAGGTTCTTTTATAATTTTTCCTTCTCCATGACAAGTACGACATTCTATTACAGTAGTCATTGACCCAAACATTGTTTGTTGCATAACTCTTTCTTGTCCAGAACCACCACAAGTAGTACAAGTTTGAGCATGTGTACCAGGTTTAGCGCCAGACCCACTACAAGTGTCACATTTGTCATCAGCTTGAAAAGATATTTCTTTAGTACAACCAAATACTGCTTCTTCAAAATTTATTGTAAGATTATATTGCAAGTCAGCTCCTCTTGATGACCCTCT
The DNA here is from genome assembly GCA_946495765.1 of uncultured Eubacteriaceae bacterium. Lineage (GTDB taxonomy): Bacteria > Bacillota > Clostridia > Lachnospirales > CAG-274 > Tyzzerella. Next base: position 10,145 of record CAMMEG010000001.1, on the reverse strand, counting down.
TCTTCTTCTTGAAGAGCCTCCTCCAAATATATCAGAAAAGCCCCCACCTCCACCAAAGAAGCTCTCAAATATATCTCCCATATCCATACCAGAGAAATTTCCACCGCCAGAAAAGCCTCCTGCACCTTCAAATGCAGAATGTCCAAATTGGTCATAATTTCTTCTTTTACCTTCATCACTAAGTACTTCATAGGCTTCTGTTGCTTCTTTAAACTTTGCTTCAGCTTCTTGATTATTAGGGTTTGCATCTGGATGATATTTTTTTGCAAGTTTTCTATAAGCCTTTTTAATGTCTGCATCAGATGCACCTTTATTTACACCTAACACTTCATAATAATCTCTTTTTGCCAATTTTTTCACCTACCATTCATTATTACAAATTTATATAAATATTTTTTATAAATATAATGACTATTTTTATATAATATAGTAAAATATAGTAAAAGAAAGGAGTATATATGAAAAAGTTTCTTAATAATATTTTATCTATATTTATAAGTATTTTATTTATTTATAACTTTATTTTTATTGCAATCATATTTTTACTCTTAAATAGAGATTTTTACTATTTACATATTAAATACTTAGATTTAGTAGAAAAAACCGGTTATTCACTAGAAAATATAAAAATTAATTATAATTATATATTAGATTATTTTTTATCTTTTTCTAATAAAGATTTTCATCTACCAACTTTACCTTATTCTACACAAGGTAAAATACACTTTGAAGAAGTTAAAAATATATTTAATATAGCCTTTTTATTAGGCATAATAATATTAATAACGTTAATAATAATATTTTACTATTATTATAAGAAAAAAGATAGTACATTTTTAAAAAAATCTTCAATAAATTCTATTATTATAACTATTTTAATATCTATAATAGGACATTTTAACTTTGATAAGTCTTTTACAATATTTCATAAAATATTTTTTAATAATGATTATTGGATATTTGACCCTAAAAAAGACCCTATTATAAATATATTACCACAAGAGTTTTTTAGAAATTGTAGCATTATAATTATTATATTTATAATAATAGGTTCATTATTATTATATTTAACATATAAATTGATAAATATAAATAAAGTCCTAAAATAGTGATTTGCCCTCTAACCATTGGCTAGAGGGTATTTTCACTAGTTAAATTAACCATCTATAATATCATCATTATTTGTAGCGTCTTGACTTTGGTTCATATCTCCCATATTCATATTTGGATTTCCACCTGCTTCTTGATAAAGCTTAGTTGAAAAATCATTTATAAATTTAGTAAAGCTTTCTGTAGCAGTTTTTAATGTTTGAGTATCTGTTTCACTCATAGTTTCAGCTACCATTGGGCTAGACACAGCTTTTAAGTTATCTATTTCTTTTTGAAGCTCAGCTTTACTTTCTTCAGAAACTTTTTCACCTACATCTTGTAAAACTTTTTCACCTTGGAATATTAAGCTTTCTGCCTCATTTTTAACATCTACAGCTTCCTTTCTCTTAGCGTCAGCTTCTGCATATTGCTCAGCCTCTTTCATAGCTCTTTCTACTTCTTCGTCACTTAAATTTGTACTAGATGTAATAGTAATGTTTTGCTCTTTACCAGTACCTAAGTCTTTAGCAGAAACAGTAGTAATACCATTTGCATCTATATCAAATGTAACTTCGATTTTTGGTATACCACGAGGAGCTGGAGCAATACCATCTAACTTAAATTGACCAAGTTCTTTATTGTCTCTAGCCATAGGTCTTTCACCTTGAACTATTCTAATATCAACGGCAGTTTGATTGTCTGCATAAGTTGTAAATGTTTCTTTTTTATTAGTAGGTATAGTAGTATTTCTTGGTATTAATACAGTAGAAACACCACCAGCAGTTTCAATACCTAAAGAAAGAGGAGTAACGTCAAGAAGTAAGATACCACCAGCTCCTTCATCACCAGCAAGTTTACCACCTTGAATAGAAGCACCAAGTGCAACACATTCGTCTGGATTTATACCTTTAAATGGTTCTTTACCAGTAATTTTTTTAACTTCTTCTTGAACAGCTGGTATTCTTGTAGACCCACCTACTAATAATACTTTGTCAAGTTCGCTAGCTTCTAAATCAGCATCTTTTAAAGCATTTCTAACTGGCTCTAATGTAGCTAATACTAAATCGTGAGTTAATTCTTCAAATTTAGCTCTAGTTAATGTTAAGTCAATGTGTTTAGGACCATCTTGATTCATTGTAATATATGGTAAGTTAATGTTTGTAGTTGTAGCAGAAGAAAGTTCTTTTTTAGCTTTTTCAGCTGCTTCTTTAAGTCTTTGCATAGCCATTTTGTCTTGTCTTAAATCCATACCTTCTGCTTTTTTAAATTCATCTACAAGATAGCTTATGATTTTTTCATCAAAGTCATCTCCACCTAAGTGGTTGTTACCACTTGTAGCTAAAACTTCGATAACACCATCACCAATTTCAATAATAGATACGTCAAAAGTACCACCACCTAAGTCATATACCATTATTTTTTGTTCGTTTTCATTGTCAAGACCATAAGCTAAAGCTGCTGCTGTAGGTTCATTTATAATACGTTTTACATCAAGCCCTGCTATTTTACCCGCATCTTTAGTAGCTTGTCTTTGACTGTCAGTAAAGTACGCTGGAACAGTAATAACTGCCTCTGTAACACTTTCACCAAGATAGCTTTCAGCGTCTTTTTTAAGTTTTTGTAAAATCATAGCAGAAATTTCTTGTGGAGAATATTTTTTGCCATCATTTTCAAATTTATAATCAGTACCCATATGTCTTTTAATAGAAATGACAGTACCATCTACGTTTGTAACAGCTTGACGTTTAGCAGTTTCCCCTACTAATCTTTCACCTGTTTTTGTAAATCCAACAATAGAAGGAGTAGTTCTAGCACCTTCGCTATTAGCTATAACAACTGGTTGACCACCTTCCATAACAGCAACACAAGAGTTAGTTGTACCTAAATCTATACCAATAATTTTTCCCATTTTAATTTCCTCCTTAAATATATAAATTAGTTTGCAACTTTAACCATACTAGGACGTATGATTTTATCTTTATACTTATAACCTTTTTGCATAACTTCTACTACTACATTTTCACCAAAACTATCATCATCTATGTGTAAAACTGCATTGTGTATATTAGGGTCAAATATTTCTCCTACACCAGCTAACTCTTCAACACCCATATTTTTAAATGTTTCGACCATTTGATTAAATATCATTTCTATACCTTTAAACATTGTACTTTCTTTATCCTCGTCAGTTGTTGAGATAATAGCTCTTTCAAAGTTATCTAATATAGGCAAAAGTTTTTCAATAGTATCTCTAGTGCCATTTTCATACATAGATGACTTTTCTATGTTTGTTCTTTTTCTAAAGTTATCAAATTCAGCCATACTTCTTTGAAGTTTGTCTAAATAATCTTTTGCTAGGTTTTCTGAATTTTCAAGTTTAATTTTTAACTCATCTAATTCATTTATTTCTTCTTTTATGTCTTCTACATTATTGCAGGTTTCTTCATTTTGTTCTATTTGTTCCACATTTTGTTCAAGGTCTTTTTCCATCATATTTTCCTTTCTCCTCATCCAGATGATAAGGTTTTAAGAACATTATTTATATTTTTAACAATTCCATCTAAAACACTAACTGCTTTTGCATAATCCATACGAGTAGGAGCTATAATTCCTATTGTACCAGTAGCACCAGCAATTTTATACTCAGTTTTTACAATGCTACAATCTTTAAATTCTTCAACGTTATTTTCACCACCAATTAATATTTGAATAGAATTGCTATCTTCATTACTAGAACTTAATATGTCTATTAACATATCTTTTTCTTCCAAAGTTTGAAAAATAGGTTTAGCTTTTTCTATATCACTAAATTCTTTAAAGTCTAAAATATTATTTATACCACTTGTATAAAACTTAACCTCTTCTTCTTTATTAGATTTAAAAATTTGTTCAAAAACTTTATTTATTATTTGTTCCGCTTCGGATATAATATTTTGATTATTTTTACTAATTTGACTTTTAATCTCATCTAAAGAGGAGTCTAAAATTATATTATTTAAACTAGTTGTAATGGTTAATAAATCTTTTGCAGAAAATTCCCTTTCAACATGTATAACATAATTTTTTATAGACTTATTTTCTGTAACTACAACAGCAATAATAGCAGACTCATCTAAAGGTACAAGCTGAATATGTTTAATTTTGTCTTCTTCAACTTTAGGTTTACTAATAACTGTTGCATAATTAGTAAGCATAGATAGCGCTCTTGCTGTTTGTTCCATAAGGTAATCCATATGATTTATATTGTTTATAACTACATTTTTTAAGAAATTAGTTTCTTCTTCTGTAAGCTCTCTATGTCCCATAAGAGTATCAACATATAAACGATATCCCTTATCAGATGGTATACGTCCAGAAGATGTATGAGGTTGTATAATAAGACCTAATTCCTCTAAATCACTCATTTCATTTCTTATTGTAGCACTACTAACACCTAAGTCATATTTTTTAGCAATAGTACGCGATCCAATAGGTTCACCTGTTTCAATATAGTCATTAATAATAGCTTCTAAAATTTTAATTTTTCTATCATTTAATTTCAAAAAATCACTTCCCTTAAGAACAAGTAACATTAACTAAAGTTTTCTATTAGCACTCATTTTTGTTGAGTGCTAATCAATCTAGAATAACCATATCATTAAATTTAACTTTTGTCAAGTCTTTTTTATTATTTTTTATTATAAAAAAGTAAAAGATATCTTTTTTAAAGATATCTTTTACTTTCTATTTTTCTTTCTATACTTTTTAAAATTATACATATATGTATCCGCTAATTTTATAAGTTCATCTCTAGATAATTTATTGTCTGGAGTTACTTCTACAACACCATAGCTAATAGAAGTTTGATAAGGTTTTTTAAATAATGTACTAATATTATTAGCTTTTTCAAAACATCTAACAGCGCACTTCATTGTTGCATAAACATCTATATGTTCTAAAACAACTAAAAATTCATCTCCACCTATTCTTCCAATAGCCTTACCTACAAACTCTATATTTAATATTTCAGCCACAGATTTTATATAAAAATCTCCTTCATCATGTCCATATAAATCATTAGTTATTTTAAGTCCATCTATATCAATAAATACTATACAGAAAAAAACTCTGTCTTTTAATAAATTATCTATTTTTTCATATATAAAATCTCTTTTAAAGCAAGATGTAAAGTAATCATATATTGCCTCATTTTCTAATTGTTTTAACTCTAGTTCATCTTGCACTAATTCTTTTTCTATATTTTCTGCTTTAACAACATATAACTTTAATTTTGAAAATAAATATGAATATAATAATACTATAAAGAATCCTATTATAGCACAAATTGATATTTTTATATTTAATATATATATTCCCCAAAATTCTTTTTCTACATAAAATGAATACGTATTTATAACAAGAAATACATATATACTTCCCAATATTGCATTAGAAAACTTTAAGCTACTTTCATCTGTTATAATTATATTTATATATTCTGGTTTTAAAAATACTTTAAATACATAAATATATATAATATTAGTTAATAAAGTTAATATTGTAAGTATTGTAAGTATTCTATAATCTTGCATTATTTGAAATAATGCTACTTTAAATAGTATAGAATAACAAGATATATAAATAAATCTTACAGCAAAAAAGTTAACAACAAAACAAAAAGCTACAAAAATATTTTTTAACCATTTATCATTATATGATAACCTAAATCCCATACTTATAAGTAAAAAATAAATTATCATAAATACTGCTTCAAATATACTAATTTCAAAAATTAATGTAATAGCCCCTAAAATAATATTTAATATAATTAGTAAATATGCTATTTTTAAATTTTTAGTACTATTAAAAAATATATTTGATGAGTATGTAAAAATAATATAAATATATATTATAAATAGTAAAAAGCAAATCAATTTTAACATTTAAAATCATTCTCCTTTAGATGCTTTTTTTGCATTCTCATCTTATCATCTGCAATCTTAATAATGTTATCTACACCAGTTTTTAATAACTCTTCATCTATAAATATGTATCCAATACTTGCCGAAACCTTATATTTTTTTGTTACTTTATCTAGTATATTCATTTTTTCATTAATTCTATCTAAAATAGATTTAATATCTTTTTCATCTATATCATTTAAAATTATAAGAAATTCGTCTCCTCCAAGTCTTGCTACTAAATCATCTTCTCTAATAGCCTGTCTTATAACCTTACTAACATTTATTATATACTCATCACCAAACTCATGACCTAATGTGTCATTTACCATTTTCAAACCATCTATATCAACAAATAAAATTGCAAAATTAAATATGTTATCTCGATATTTTTGTTTCAAATTAGACTCAATATACTTCCTATTATAACAAGATGTTAAGTCATCTTTCAAAATTTTATCCTCTATATTTTTTTTATGAATATTACTTTGTATCTTAGCCAACTCTAATTTGTCAGATTTTCTTTTAAAAGGCATCATATTAACACTTTTTATACTATAAAAAAATAAAGTATAAAAAAGTGATAATGTTAATATAGGTATAGTAACAAATGTTATTAAATATTCTAATGAATACTCCATAGACTGTAAAACTATAACATCTATAATGGTGTAAAATAATATGAAGATAATTATAGCAGAAACCATTATAGAATAAATAGAAGTTGTAGATAACTTAATAATATCTTTACTAGATATAAACTTTAAATTTATTTTAAAAACTATATATATTATTATAAATAGTATAGCTAAACTACTAAAAAATATATTAGGCGTATTAAATAATTCATAAGGTGTTACACCTAATATTAATGAATATATTGGTATAAATAACATTTGAATAGCACTAATATTAATAACCACTATACCTGAACACAAAAATGCTTGAGTAAATTTTGCTTTAGAAAAAATTAAAAATTCTATTGTTAAAGTAATAAGTGCCCAAAAATATGATATATAATAAGGAGATTTTAAATAATAAGCAATAACCATTAAAAATGTGTTTAAACAAGACATATATAAATATACTAATATATTTTTTTTAAAGTTTACTAAAATTTTTGCTATGTATGAAAAAATATAAAAATTAAAACCAAAAAATATGATAATCGCTAAAAACAAGGGTTACCTCCTTAATAAATATTTTGTGTATATTAAATTTATATAAACTAAGTAATAACTTATATTATATAACATATTAAAATAAAGTACAATAACCAATTATATAAATTTTTATTTTTTATACAATTAAAAGGTTACCACAAATTTTAAACTTTGTGCTAACTTGTTAAAAATATATAATAAAAATTAATTAAATACCTATCTCCTCAATTCTTAAATTATTTTTCTAAATTCTATATTTATATTATAAATATTTTGTATTTTATCCTTAATTTATCAATTTTAAGTTATTTTAAAATTTTATATACTTTTAGTCAATCGATTTTTATATATAAAAAGACTAGAATTCTATCTAGTCTTTTTATATATAAAAATCGATTGATATAATTTCAATTAAAATTTTATATTATTTTTATATTGGGGAAAATATATATTATTCTACATCTTCATCTTTAGATAATTTTTCAAATTTTGATGAAGTATATTTTTTAAATCCTTTCATAGTAGAAATAAAGAAATCAAGCTCAGACTCATCCATACTACTAAGATAAGTAGATATAGTTGTTCTTTTTTTCTCAAGATTTGTCTCTTCTTTAACAGATATTTTATTATCTAAAGGACAAGTAATAAGTGTATCTAATGAAATACTAAAGAACTCTGCTATTTTACAAAGATTTTTAATACTAGTACCTCTTTGACCTCTTTCAATTAAACCTAAGAAACCTGGAGCAATATTTAAAATTTCAGAAAGTTCATCTATTGTAAGGTCTCTTTTTTGACGTTCAAATCTAATGTTTGAACCAATAATCTTATTATAATCCATTTTTGTTCCTCCTAAAGTTAAATTTAAAAATATCTTAATATTATTAAAATTAAATATCTATAAGATATATTTAGTATTATTGTATCACAAATAGAATTATATTTCAAGAGATAATGCAAAAAAATGTAAATTTTTATTTATAAATGTTCTTTTATGTACTTTCTATATCCTATTTCTTCTAAACACTGAGCCTTTTTAATAACTAAATCTTGAAGATTTGTCCTATAATAAAGAACTTTATCTCCTAAATTTGTATCAAAAGCACCTAATATTTGTATAGCTAGAAGTCCTGCATTTGCTCCTCCATTTATAGCAACAGTAGCAACAGGTATACCTGCTGGCATTTGTACAATAGAATATAAAGAATCAATACCATTTAAAGTCTTTGTTTTTATAGGAACTCCTATAACAGGAATAGTTGTTATAGATGCAACCATTCCTGGTAAATGAGCCGCACCACCAGCTCCCGCTATAATTATTTTTATGCCACGACTTTTTGCATTTTTAGCATACTCATATAATCTATCCGGAGTTCTGTGTGCAGATACAATAGTTATTTCGTAATCTATATTAAAATCTTCTAAAACTTTTGCAGCTTCTCCCATAATTTTTAAGTCTGAATCACTTCCCATAATAATTCCTACTTTATTCATATTATCCCTCCTAAAAACTATTTAGATATAAATTTTATATAATGATAAGCTTTTGTAGCATTCTTTTCTGCTTGTTCTAAGCATTCCATTAAACAAGTAACATGTCCCATTTTTCTTTTAGGAGCTGTTTGTTTTTTACCATATATATGTACAAATACATTTTCTATACTTAAAGCCTCTATAATCCCTTCTACTAACGTATCTCCTTTATACCCTTCTTCTCCTAAAAGATTTATCATAACAGTAGGATTTAAAAGCTTTGTACTCCCTAAAGGTAATGATAATATAGCTCTAATATGATTTTCAAACTGGCTAGTGACGCATCCTTCTATTGTATAATGACCTGAATTATGTGGTCTTGGAGCTATTTCATTTACTAATACTTCTCCATCTTTTGTTACAAAAAACTCTACACAAAACATTCCAACTCCATTAAATATATCTATTATTTTACAAGCTATATCTATAGCTTTTTGTTTACTACTTTCATCTATATTAGCTGGAACAATAGTCTTATGTAAAATATTATCTATATGTATATTATTACCAACTGGATATACTTTTATATCTTTATTTATCCCACCACAAGCAAGAACTGACACTTCAAGTTTAAAATCTACAAATTTTTCTACCATTAATGATATGTTTGAGTTGGGATTTAATATTAAAAATCCTTTTTCTATATCTTCTTCACATTTTATAATAAAATTACCTTTACCATCATATCCTCCAGTACAAGATTTTAAAACTAGTGGATAAGAAACCTCTCTAGCAATATTTTTTACCTCTTCTATACTATTAACTAGATAAAAATCTGGTACAGAAATATTATTTTCTTTTAAAATAGTTTTTTGTGTAAATTTATTTTGAATAGTTTTTAAACACCTAGGACTAGGATAAACTTTATGCCCACGTTCTTCAAGCTCCATAAGACACTTATAATCTATATGTTCAAATTCATATGTCAATACATCACATTGATTAGCTAAAGAAATAATCGCCTCTCTGTCTGTAAAACTAGCAACAATATGATTATCACATATAGTACTAGCTGGACAATCTTTGGTAGGATCTAATATAGTAACATAACAACCTAGCTTTTTAGCTTCTAGTATCATCATTTTACCAAGTTGTCCACCTCCAATTATACCTATTTTTTGGCTTATAGGATAAAAACTCATATAAAAACACTCCTAAAGTAAAATATTTATTTTAGTATATCATAAAAATAATTATATGTCGACAATAAAAATACTTGTTTTATACAATTTAATTTGTTATAATTTTTATTAGTGTTATTATATTGAGGAGGTAATAATGACAACTTTACTAATAAAATTGTTTATAAAAGATTATAAAAATATAAAGAATGAAAACATTAGAAAAAAATATGGTGAATTAGGAAGTTTTGTTGGTATAAGCAGTAATATAGTATTATTTATAATAAAATTTTTAATAG